>JAEXFF010000013.1 GCA_023400335.1 Bacteroidota bacterium | reverse complement strand
TTCAAGACCCGGTCCGTAGAGATATCCTTTATGGATAGAGAATCAAGTGTATAATCCAGATCCCGGTTAGTATGATAATAATTCACCTGCAATTTATTATCAATAGTTATGCTCTCAGGAACCATCGGAGATACCCAGATTTGCTCAAATTGCCACATTGATCCGTCGGTACCGGTATAAGGAAAGTCTGTATTCCAGAAACAAAAACTTTTGAAATTGCTAACCATATATTCATCAGTATGAGGTGCAATATAAGGATCAACCTGCATTGTCCCCCGACGATAATGATAAAGAACTTCCCGGCCATTAGGGGCTGTAACCCGAGTCAACAACCAGGCAGATTTTACAATTTGGTCCTGATGATAAAAGTCCCTAGCATTCGTATACTCATTCGCCGCTTCGTCTGTAGCATCCTGTATTTCTCCGAAATAATAAACATAACCGTCACCCATCGTTATAGTTATCGTTTCCATTTCACCATAGTCTTTATCCGTTGGATGAAGCAGGCTTATTTTTATTTCTCCAGCCGGAAAATTTGTATTATAAACATGAATCGTATTATTACGGCCCAAAATAAAATTTCCGCTATAACCTAAAAAATTAAAACGGAATATGTCCGGCTGAGGATCATAGTTATTGGTATTTAAAGGGGCTAACCGTAAACCGTAAGTGACTAATTTACCATAACTAGTTTTACAATTTGTAATTACCTCCTGATCTGCCGTGGTCTTATGAAAATAATCCAAATATTTAATGCGATTCAGTTCCCCTATTTCATCCGGTGCACAACGGACCTGCCGGGTAATACACCCTCCTCCGGTCAAATACCAACCGGAACTCAGACTGCCCTGTAAACGGTTGGGATACCAGCCATTGGCCGTATAACCCAGAGCAAGGGAAATATCAAAATCATTATCTTTATAATGATAAAGGGGTATAGTTAAATTCAGAGAGCCGGTGTATAAATTTACCGGAGTATTTCCATAACGGACAAAATCCCATCGTTCTGCATGCGGACGTACTGGTAAACCAGACTCGGCCGTAGGATTTTTAGGCACATCTGCATACTGGCTGTAAAGCGGCAGAGGCAATAAAATCCACCCAAATAAAAACAAAAACCGTATAAAATTCAGAAAAAAAGGAAATATAATTTTCATAACACATACTTTATTTATAAATAGAAATCACTTTCTTTTATCCCTTCAAAAGAGATAAAACAAAACCACAAGGGACAATTAGTCCCCAGACAGCATTAAGCCATCTTTAGAATATTCTGTAAGTAATTAATATACACAACAGAAAGCACACTTTCGGATAAATATCCCGCATTTCTATACACTTCTCCCCAGGAAAGAAAGCAAAAGTTTGCGAAAAGAATTAAATTATTATTTTATCATCATAGGCAACAATATTTCAGGGTGATTTTTATACCCTCTAGAGGTTGTTCCTACTAAAATTAAAGGGGATTTTCCGGATTACCTAGATTTTAATAAAAAAAAATCTGAACAAGCGATTTTGAAAGGATTGATAATCAGTACCCATTTGTAAAAAAATCTGAACAAGCCCTATTTTGACCCATTTGGAGCTTTTGGGGAACGATAAAAACGTCAGATTTTTGATAAAGGAAAGAAAATGTAAACAAAAGGATACAATAAATAAAAAAATTATTTCTTAAAAAGAACAATCGAAAAGTGAGAGGTTATTAGGAAATCAGTCCATACAGGCAGAATATAGAGCCAATTTACGAAGGAATAAACTTTATTTTAGTTATTTACCAATAAGCAGTAACCTCCTGAAACAGGATAAAATGCAAGATGTATCCGCCTGAAGTCAGCAAGATGCACAAAAAAACCGTTCTGCCGGAGCAAAACGGTTTTTAGAAAAGATCCAGTCAGTTTATTCAGCCTTCGGAGCCTCTTCAGCTTTAGAGGCCTCAGCTTCCGGAGCTACGGCTTTCGGTGCTTCTTCCACGACTGCGTCAGAAACTTCAGCTGTAGCTTTTTTAGCGGAAGATCTTCTTCTGCGGGTAGCTGTTTTCTTCACTTCCTGTTTTACTTCGGTATAAGTAGCGTTGAAATCGACCAATTCCATCATACAGGTTTCGGCATTGTCTCCAATCCGGTTACCGGTTCTGAGAATACGGGTATATCCACCGGGACGATTTACAATTTTCGGAGCTACTTCTCTGAACAATTCGGTAACGGCTTCTTTCTGTCCAAGGTAACTGAACACTACCCGGCGGGAATGCATATTGTCATTCTTGCTCTTTGTGATCAGTGGCTCAACATATATTTTCAAAGCTTTTGCCTTGGCAACGGTAGTGTAGATTCTTTTATGCAGAATCAAAGAAGTCGCCATATTAGAAAGTAATGCTTTTCTATGAGCGCTTTTTCTATTTAGATGATTAAATTTCTTACAATGTCTCATTTTACTTATTCCTTGTCTAATTTATACTTAGATACATCCATACCGAACTCAAGGTTGTTATTTTCAAGCAGAGCTTCCAATTCCGTCAAAGATTTCTTACCGAAATTACGGAATTTCAACAGATCGTTCTTATTGAATTTTACCAATTCTCCCAGTGTCTCCACTTCGGCTGCTTTCAGGCAATTCAATGCCCGCACAGACAGATCCATGTCGACGAGTTTTGTCTTCAGCAGTTGACGCATATGCAGCACTTCTTCGTCAAACTCTTCATTTCCGTATTTATCTTCCGATTCCAAGGTGATTTTTTCATCGGAAAACAACATGAAATGATGGATCAGAATTTTAGCAGCTTCTTTTAAAGCATCGGTCGGATTAATAGAACCATCGGTTTCTATTTCAAGTAAAAGCCGTTCATAGTCCGTTTTACCTTCCACACGATAGTTCTCTATCTCATATTTTACATTTCTGATAGGGGTGTAAATTGCATCGATCGGAATAAATCCCATATCGGCATCTATCGGCATATTTTCAGTGCTGGGTACATATCCGCGTCCTTTCTGTATAGTGATTTCCATCTGAAAGTTAACGCTAGGCTCCATATTACAGATCACCAAGTCGTTATTCAACACTTCGAAACCTGTCAGGAACCGGTTGATATCCCCTGCAGTAAAAGTTTCCTGCCCAGAAACAAGAACAGTCAGCCTTTCATCCTCCACATCCTCTACTTTTCTCTTAAACCGAACTTGCTTCAAATTCAGGATAATCTCGGTTACATCCTCGATTACTCCCGGAATGGTAGCAAACTCATGTTCTACGCCATGAATTTTTATACCGGTAATCGCAAACCCTTCCAAAGAAGAGAGCAAAATCCTGCGCAGCGGATTACCAATGGTGATTCCGTAACCCGGCTCCAGCGGACGAAATTCGAATTTTCCGAATTTGTCTGTCGACTCGAGCATGATTACTTTGTCCGGTTTCTGGAAAGCTAATATTGCCATAAATATTTTATTTATTACTTAGAATACAATTCTTCGATTAACTGTTCTTTGATGTTTTCCGGGATATCGCTTCTCTCCGGAACATTCAGCAGTTTACCACTCATGGAAGCGGCATCCCATTCCAGCCAGGAATATTTGATTACCCGGTTGCTTCTCAAGGCGTCTGCAATAACTTCCAATGCTTTTGATTTTTCGCGGACAGCTACAATATCTCCCGGCTTCACAGCTGCTGAAGGGATATTACACACTGTACCATTAACGGTGATGTGACGATGAGACACCAATTGACGTGCTGCTGCACGGGTCGGAGCAATCCCCAAACGATAAACGGTATTGTCCAGACGACATTCCAGCATCTGTAACAACACTTCACCCGTAATACCTCCGCTACGTTCTGCTTTTTCAAATAAATTACGGAATTGTTTTTCAAGCAAACCGTAAGTGTATTTTGCTTTTTGTTTTTCTTTCAACTGAACTCCGTATTCCGAAATTTTCTTCCGGCGACGGGCCAAACCGTGTTGTCCGGACGGATAATTTCTCCGTTCCAGCGCTTTATCCGGGCCATAAATCGGTTCCCCGAATTTTCTTGCTATTTTAGACTTAGGTCCTGTATATCTAGCCATTTTATTTCAAATTAGATTTACACGTTACAATAAATTGAAAATAAAAATTCCTGAAGCTTTTCAGTTTTTATTTTCTTACACTCTTCTGCGTTTCGGGGGACGGCAACCGTTATGCGGCAGCGGAGTTACGTCGACAATTTCCGACACCTCGATTCCGCTGGCATGAATAGCCCGGATAGCGGATTCTCTGCCGTTGCCCGGCCCTTTAACATATACCTTGGCTTTTCTCATTCCGAGATCAAATGCCACTTTTGCACAATCACTGGCTGCCATCTGTGCAGCATAAGGAGTGTTTTTCTTCGATCCTTTAAATCCCATTTTACCAGCTGACGACCAGGAAATCACTTGACCGGTCTGGTTCGTCAACGAAATAATAATGTTATTGAAAGAGGAATGAACGTGTGCTTGTCCAACGGCTTCTACTTTAACTAACCGTTTCCTGTTTGATGTAGACTTCTTTGCCATAATTCAATTCAATTATTTAGTTGCTTTTTTCTTGTTAGCAACAGTTTTCTTCTTGCCCTTTCTTGTACGGGCATTGTTCTTTGTACTTTGTCCTCTTACGGGCAATCCCAAACGATGACGAATACCACGGTAACAACCGATATCCATCAAACGTTTGATGTTCATCTGAACAGATGATCTCAGCTCTCCTTCAACTTTGTACTCTGCATTTATCACTTTTCGTACAGCTGCGAGCTGGTCGTCGTTCCAGTCTTTTACCTTAGTGTCAAAATCGATGCCGGCCTTACTCAGAATGGTCCGGGCACTACTTCTACCTATACCAAAGATATAGGTCAAGGCTATTTCTCCTCTTTTGTTTGAGGGTAAATCTACACCTACGATTCTTGCCATAAATCTCTTTTAATTTTACAGATTAATGAATCAACCCTGACGTTGTTTAAACTTCGGGTTCTTTTTGTTAATGACGTACAAAACGCCTTTCCTTCTTACAATTTTGCAATCGTCATTCCGTTTTTTAATGGACGCTCTTACCTTCATGGTTTTTAAATTTGAATATTCACAAATAATGCACCGACAGCTTATTCTTCTGAAATCTCCAAAAAAATTCCAGCTTTTGAAAACTACCGATGAATTTAATTTTTATATCTGAACGTAATTCTGCCTTTCGTCAGATCATAAGGTGACATATCTACCCGAACCCGGTCACCAGGAAGAATCTTAATATAATGCATCCGCATTTTCCCGGATATATGGGCAGTGATAATATGTCCGTTCTCCAACTCTACCCGAAACATTGCGTTCGACAAAGCCTCGGTTATCACTCCATCTTGCTCTATTGACGGCTGTTTTGCCATACTTTAATTAAAATTGATTATCAAATTTGTTCAGAGTCATTTTCTCCCAAACGGGATTTTTTCTCTAAATTTTTTTCTACAAACTCAAACGAAGACAGGATATCTGCTCCATGCTTCCCTACAGCTACAGTGTGTTCAAAATGGGCTGAAGGCAGCCTGTCGCGTGTCCGTATCGTCCATCCGTCAATATCCTGGTATATATGCCGTTTGCCCAGATTAATCATAGGCTCAATCGCAATTACCATTCCTTCCACTAATTTAGCTCCCTGTCCCCTTCTTCCGTAATTGGGCACCTGCGGTTCTTCGTGCATATCCCGTCCGACCCCGTGTCCTACTAACTCCCGGACTACTGAATAACCGTTTGCTTCACAATAGCTCTGTACAGCATAACCGATATCCCCAATTCTCAGTCCGGCAATCGCCTTTTCGATACCTTTGTATAAAGCCTCTTTTGTCGTACGTAACAATTTCCGCACTTCCTCCCGCACTTCCCCTACTTCAAAAGTATAGGCACTATCTCCATAGAATCCATTTTTTAAAGTTCCGCAATCTATGGAAACGACATCTCCTTCTTTTAAAATACGATCGGCGGCAGGAATCCCGTGTACCACTTCCTCGTTAATGGAGATACACAGCGTATTCGGAAATCCTCCGTATCCCAAAAACCCAGGCTGGGCTCCATGATCCCGGATAAACTCTTCTGCAATACGATCCAATTCTAAAGTCGAAATTCCCGGACGAACATGTTTTGCCATTTCACCCAGAGTTTTTCCAACCAAAAGATTACTCTCCCTCAGTAATTCAATCTCCTCTGCTGTCTTTAAAAAAATCATGCCGCAAAAGTAATACTTTTTTTAAAAGTCTCAAAGCTCCAACCGTTTAAAAGTTGAAGATGAGCGTAAAAAAGCCGCAAAGCCCCGGATATGCTCCTACGGCTTTACGACTCTCTATTTCTTAATAAGCAGCAGGTCCACCCGGAGTCTTTCCTTTAATTCTTCCGGTTTTCATCAATCCGTCGTAATGACGCATCAACAAATGAGACTCGATCTGTTGCAGTGTATCCAATACAACCCCCACCAGAATCAACAAAGAAGTACCTCCGTAGAAATGTGCGAATTGATTATTTACTCCCGCAATCACTGCAAAAGCAGGTAATATAGCTACAATTCCCAGGAAAATAGATCCGGGTAAAGTAATACGTGACATAATCGTATCCAGGAACTCCATTGTCTTCTTTCCTGGTTTCACTCCCGGTATAAATCCGCCGTTCTTTTTCATATCCTCAGCCATTTGTTGGGGATTAATGGTAATTGCAGTATAAAAATAAGTGAATAATACAATTAAAATAAAGAAGGTAAAATTATACCAGAAACCGGTGAAGTTAGAAAAGGCAGCAGCAAATCCGGAGAGGGATTCAGAGGCAGCGTAATTTACGAATGAAATCGGCAGCAACATCAATGCCTGGGCAAAGATAATCGGCATAACACCGGCTGCATTGATTTTCAAAGGTATATACTGACGGACTCCGCCATATTGTTTGTTACCTACAATCCGTTTCGCATACTGTACGGGTACTTTGCGTGTACCTTGCACCAACATGATTGTTCCGCAGAATACCAGGAACAATACAATCAATTCCACCAATAAAGCAACCATACCACCGCCTTGCTGAGACAAGCGGGAAGCTCCTTCTGCAAAGAAAGCAAAGGGCAAACGGGCAATAATTCCGATCATAATGATGATAGAAACTCCGTTTCCAATACCTTTATCCGTAATTTTTTCTCCCAGCCAGAGTACAAACATGGAACCGGCAGCCAGAATTACGACAGAAGAAATAGTAAAGAAAGCTCCTTTGATGACAAAGGCCCATTCCGGGATTTGTGCATGTAAATTGGTCAGATACGCTGCTCCCTGTAATACGAGAATAATCAAAGTCAGATAACGGGTAATTTGATTGATTTTACGTCTACCGCTCTCCCCTTCGCGTTGCATGCGCTGGAAATAAGGAACGGCTATTCCCAGCAACTGAACTACAATGGATGCTGAGATATAAGGCATAATACCCAATGCAAATACCGAAGCATTCGAAAATGCTCCTCCGGAAAACATGTCCAACAAACCCATCACTCCTGTTGAAGTTTGTTCCTTCAAAGCAGCAAGTCCGGCCGGATCAATACCCGGCAGTACAATTTCTGTACCCAGGCGGTATACGGCTATCAAGCCTACCGTCATGAGAATCCGGGTCCGGAGTTCTTCAATTTTCCAAATGTTCTTTAATGTATCAAATAACTTCATAAGTTCTTTCTTATTAATAGTTCATAAAGTCAATAAAGCCGGAAGTCAAAAAGTCGAAAGTCTGCGACCTTAGCACTTTACAGACCTTACGGACTTTATGGACCCGTTTTGTTTTACAAAACGATTGCTGCGCCTCCGGCAGCTTCGATAGCTTCTACAGCTTTTTTAGAGAAAGCATTGGCTTTTACTTCCAGCTTCGCTTTCAGCACCCCATCCCCTAATATCTTCACAAGATCATTTTTAGAAAGCAGGCCGGCTTTAATCAGTATATCTTTATCAATAGCTGTCAGATTATCTCTTTCAGCCAATTCCTGAAGCATACTGACATTTATAGCCTTGAATTCAATCCGGTTGATATTTTTAAAGCCGAATTTAGGTACTCTTCTCTGAAGCGGCATCTGACCTCCTTCAAAACCGATCTTATGTTTAAAGCCGGATCTTGATTTGGCACCTTTGTGTCCTCTTGTAGAAGTACCTCCTTTTCCCGAACCCTGTCCGCGGCCAATTCTCTTTTCGTGGTGAGTGGAACCGCAAGCCGGTTTTAAGCTACTTAAATCCATTCTATATGTATTAAAATCGTTTGACAATTACTTTACTTCTTCCACTTTTACCAGGTGTTTTACTTTAGCAATCATTCCCAGTATCTGCGGAGTAGCTTCATGTTCAGCACTACTGCTGATTTTATTTAAACCCAGAGCTGTTAAAGTGCCTACCTGACGTTTATCGCTACCGATCTTACTTTTTACCAATGTAACTTTAATCTTTGCCATAACTCATCTCATTAACCGTTAAACACTTTATCCACGCTCACATTTCTTTGCTGTGCCACCATACGGGCATCTCTCATCTGTTTCAAAGCAGCAATAGTTGCTTTTACCAGATTGTGAGGATTGGAAGAACCTTTACTCTTTGCCAACACATCACGGATACCTGCACTTTCCAATACAGCACGCATAGCACCTCCGGCTACGAGTCCGGTACCGGAAGAAGCGGGTTTCATAAACACTTCTGCACCTCCAAAGCGGGCCACCTGTTCGTGAGGAATTGTCCCTTTGAATACCGGTATTTTCACTAAATTCTTTTTAGCTGCTTCTATACCCTTGGCAATAGCCGTAGTTACTTCATTTGCTTTCCCCAGTCCCCAGCCGACAATGCCGTTCTCGTCACCGACTACGACAATTGCAGCAAAACTGAAAGTTCTACCTCCTTTAGTAACTTTGGTCACCCGATTGATAGCCACCAATCTGTCTTTTAATTCCAAGTCAGTATTATTAATTTTTTGTTCCATTCCTGCTAACTTTTAAAAATTAAGACCTCCGTTACGGGCAGCGTCAGCTAATGCTTTCACCCTTCCGTGATACAAATAACCATTCCGGTCAAAGACAACCGACTGAATACCGGCTGCTTTTGCTTTTTCAGCGACAGCAGCACCTACCAATGCAGCCTGCTCTGTCTTCGTGCCTTTCTTTTCAGCAATTTCCTTGCTCAATGAAGATACAGATAAAAGCGTTTTACCTGCTTCATCATCTATCAGCTGTACGGAAATCTGCGCATTTGAACGGAATACGCTCAAACGGGGTCTCTCAGCTGTTCCGGAGATAATCTTCCGAATTCTCCTCTTTATTCTTAATCTTCTTTCTTCCTTAGTTAAAGCCATAACTTTTACTTACTTTAGGTGATTAAACTTTAGCTGACTTACCTGCTTTACGGCGTACCTGTTCACCTACGAAGCGGATACCCTTACCTTTATAAGGTTCCGGACGACGGAATGAACGGATCTTGGCAGCTACCTGACCGATCAGTTGCTTATCACAACTTTCCAGTGTAATAATCGGATTAGCCCGTTTTTCTGTAACAGCAGAAACTTTCACTTCATCCGGTAATTGCATGAAGATAGAGTGAGAATACCCTAATCCCAATTCCAGAATTTGTCCTTCTGCATTTGCCCTGTAACCTACCCCGACTAATTCCTGTTTAATCGTATAACCTTCAGAAACACCTACTACCATATTATGGATCAAAGCACGATACAAACCATGCATTGACTTATGTTCCTTATCTTCTGTATGACGTGCTACGTGCACATTGTGTTCATCTACTGTGACAGTAAGGTCTTTACTTACTTTCTGGGAAAGTTGTCCTTTCGGCCCTTTTACTGTGACGGTGTTATCCGGACTTACGGCTACCGTAACCCCTTGTGGTATATGAATGGGTAATTTTCCTATTCGTGACATCTCTTCTTCACTTTTAAATTAATACACATAACACAATACTTCACCGCCTACATTTTTCTGGCGAGCTTCTTTGTCTGTCATCAATCCCATAGAAGTAGACAAGATGGCAATTCCCAAGCCGTTCAATACACGCGGCATTTCTTCGACATTGGTGTAGCGTCTTAAACCCGGCTTAGATACCCGCACCAGCGACTGGATAGCAGATAATTTGGTTTCCGGATTATATTTGAGAGCAATCTTAATATTGCTTTTTACTCCGTCTTGTTCAAACTTATAATTTAAAATATATCCCTTTTCTTTCAGGATTTTCGTGATTTCCCTCTTCATATTCGAACCGGGGATATCCACCACTTTATGACCGGCTCTTATCGCATTTCTCAAACGCGTAAGATAATCTGCTATTGGATCTGTCATTTCTTTTTTACATTTAAATATTACCAACTAGCTTTCTTCACTCCCGGTATCAATCCTGCAGATGCCATTTCACGGAACTGGATCCTGCTGATACCAAATTGTCTCATGTAACCTCTCGGTCTACCGGTCAGTTTACACCTGTTGTGCAAACGGATAGGATTGGAATTCTTCGGAAGAAGACTCAATCCTGCATAGTCGCCTTCAGCTTTTAATTTTGCCCGTTTTGCTGCGTACTTTTCTACCAATTTTGCACGCTTCATTTCACGGGC
>JAEXFF010000421.1 GCA_023400335.1 Bacteroidota bacterium | reverse complement strand
AGGATTTTTTTGATAAAGGGGCAGCTTTAGGGAAAGGACGGGGAAGACTATTTATTCAGCCGGGAGTGAAATTTTCTCAAAAAATGAAGGATTCCTTCAGTGATGATACTCCGGATCACCGTATACTCGCTGTAACAGAGTATATCAGTGAAAAAATGAAGGGACAAAAGGTGATTCTGGTGACTAAAGATATGAATCTGAGGATGAAAGCCCGTTCGTTGGGATTGCAGGCCGAAGATTATAAAACGGATCAGGTGGAGGATCTGGATTTTGCAATCAACCGTAGTGTCCGGGAAATCGAAGGGATAGATACAGAAGTGATCAACAGGATTTATGAAAATGCAAATGGGGTAGAGGTGGAACAAGTGTTTCCGAAGCAAGAGCTCAAAGGCAATAATTATTACGTTTTGAAGAATGGGAATGCTTCGGTTCTGGCTTGTTATGATCCGGTAAGAAGAGTGATCCGGAAAGTGGAAAAACCGAATGTGTTCGGTATTTATCCCAAAAATGCAGAGCAGGCTTTTGCGGTAGATGCTTTATTGAATCCTAACATACAATTGGTGGCGATCAGTGGAAAGGCAGGTACCGGAAAAACTTTATTGGCACTGGCTTCGGCTTTACAGCAGAATAAACAGTATGAATTTATTTATTTAGCCCGTCCGATCGTCGCTTTATCGAGTAAAGACCTGGGCTTTCTCCCCGGTGATGTCAACGAAAAGGTAGATCCGTATATGCAGCCTTTATATGATAATCTGGGTTTTATCAAGCGGCGGTTTAATATCCATGGGGCTGAAAATCGCCTGATCGAAGAGATGCAGAAGGAACAGAAACTGATGATTTCTGCTTTGGCTTATATTCGGGGACGGAGTTTGTCGGATGTTTATTTTATTGTCGATGAGGCTCAGAATCTTACTCCCCATGAAGTAAAAACGATTATTACCCGGGCAGGCGAAGGCACGAAAATGGTATTTACCGGAGATATCGATCAGATCGATTCACCTTATCTGGATAAGAAGTCGAACGGACTGTCGCATTTGTTCGATAAAATGCAGGGACAGGATATTTTTGCCCATGTACATCTGGAAAAGGGAGAACGCAGTAAACTGGCTGATCTGGCGAGCGATCTTTTATAGGAAATAGAGCGCTGGAGCTTGGCTTTACCGTTATCCCTGAAAGAGACGTTTAAATTTTGACATTGGAACTGCTTTTTCCCTATAGAAAAATTCGGTAAAAATCGCTATCTTTATCCCCACTAACGAGAATAAAGATGAGCAAGAAAATGCAGTTCGACCGGGAAGATTATCTGAAAGTAAACCGAAAGCTATCCCGGGAAGAAGAGATCAAAACACATGGACGTCCGGTTCGGATCGGAGGAGTCCACAAGTCGAAAAAGGTCTACGACCGCAAGCGGAGTAAGGCAGAGATGAAAAAGGCTCTGCCTTATTTTTTACTTGTTATTCAACTGTCGATTTCTGCTTCAGGGATAGGAAGACGGTAAGGTTCCGGTACATTTATTTATACGTGTATGAGAAGGGGATAGGTTGAGATTGGCGGTAAGTAATTTTTTTGTAAATTTGAGAAACTTATTCGTATAATAAAATAATTAGCTTATGAATGTATCCTATCTTTTTTTGGCTCCGGATTTCGAGGAAATGGAAGCTATTGCTGTTGTCGATATACTCCGTAGAGGAGGACTAGATGTACGGACAGTATCTGTCGGTGGAGGTAATGAAGTGACCGGTGCCCATCAGATTACTATCCGTGCGGATTTGTCATTGGAACAAATTCGACCGGAAGAGGCTGAATGCCTGATTTTCCCCGGGGGAATGCCGGGAGCCCAGCACCTGAGTGAATGTGAAAAATTGATGACGATCCTGCAACATCATTACGATCAGGAACGAACGGTTGCAGCAATTTGTGCCGCACCTGCTTTAGTATTGAGTCATTTGAAAACAAACAGAAAACTCCGGGTGACCTGTTATCCTGGATTTGAAAAATATCTACCTGATTTCGAAGTCGTGACAGATGGAGTAGTCGTTGATGGAAAAATGATTACCGGAAAGGGGCCCGGATTTGCTATCCCATTCGGATTAGCCGTTCTCGAACAGCTCCGTTCGGCTCAGGTTGCTGGTGACGTTGCTGACGGGATGTTGTTGTTATAACGTGATTTATTACGTGGAACAACTCCTATTTATCTCCTATATATCCCTTATTTCCGACGTTATTATATAGGAATGAGGGGATAATTCCTAGCCTGAAGCTTTTTATACCGGTAGATCATCCACAAAAATAAGAAAGCCAACTAATTCGCAATACTTTAAGTATGAATTAGTTGGCTGATGTTTTATTATTTACTGAATATCCCTTTTTAGGGTATACTAGTCCGGATTTTTAGCCGGTTTATAAATCTTTTTACCGTTTGTAACACATGCTGACGCAATTGCCGCATACATTTTCATATAGGGTGGTACGTTCTTCCACTGTGCCGTTGTCTGCAAGTTTCAGTATATGAATACTTCCCTTTTTACCTGTAGCTCCGTTTTCTGATGATACGACATACAAAGTGTTATTATAATCTTCGTTTGGAAAATAACTGGCATAACCATCGTAATGAGGAACATATTCCATGTAAATCCGTTCAATAGTGGTTTGTACTGTATTCCCGTTGATTTTGACCGTATCTGTATCGTAAATAGGGAAACAACGATTACTGTTCAGATCATATTGATAAATTTGGCTTCCTTTTGTAAAATACAGGAAAGGTCTTGCGACGGACATGGCATATCCGGCAGATTGTTCGATGCCTTCCGCTTCAGGAGTAAGGTTGACCCGGGAAAGCAGACGCATGGGAGAATTGCTATAGAAATCATTGAAGTTGCTTAAAGTGAATTCCAGTTTTTCCAATTGTCCGTTTGTATTTTTAAAAATACCGCATCCCCGTTTGGTGTTATTTCCTGTCGGAGCTGCTTCGGCCATATAAACCAACTGCAAACCGAGGTTGGAAGGATCAAAGTTTTCCGAATCCGACTCAATAGAAGAAAAGGTATTGTCCAAACTCATCATATTTCCCTTGATATTCAGAAAACGTCCTTTTTGGTTGTCGTAGAAAAGATAGTTTCTTCCATTGACAATAGCATAGGGCGAGAGTTCATAATCACCCGGGACAGCTGGATTGAATTGCAGGCCGTATCCCAACATGTCTGCAGCTCCCAGTAAACGCCCATGCAGTTTACCGTTATTGATGATAAAATCGGCCATTGTTCCATAACCAGCAGGATATACTCCTTTGTAATAGGCTTGTGGATTAATAACTTGCGGTGTAATATAAAACAAATCTTCAAAAGTTGAGGAAACGGTCAAATCCGCATTATTCAGCGTCACCCCTCCTGAAGTTCCGTTGAGTATGAGCATATCTTTTAATTTCATGATTTGAGTTGTCGAGGCGTCGGCGACTATAACCGGATGGGTACCCAATTCATGTCCGTTGTCCGCTCCGTATACTTCCACTAAGTTGCCGGCTGTATTTAGGAATACCAGATTCGGAATTCCGTCGACTTCTCCCAGTACCATAAGCCCCTTATCGAATTTGCCTGTTACTGACAGAGTGAAATTAGATTTACTGCTCAGACCGGTTTCTTTATCCGTTACCTTTAGGTAGATGGTGTAATTTCCAACCGATAAATTGACGTTGTAAACCAATTTTTCTTCTAACGATAAAGTATCTACTTCCAGATCATTGTTCGTGTACCTGTACCAGCAATATTCCAAAGGAGTTTCTTTCCCGGAAAAGCTGATTTTAGGTTCGACTTCCAATTGATGGTAAATCTCGATCGTCCGGTTTTTCAAGGTATCGATAGTGATTTCATGGAGTGGGTTATAATCATAAGTCCCTAAATCATCCATACAGGAAATGCCTAAAAAGGGAAATAGACAGAGATATAATAATTTTTTCATAATCATTCTATTTAATTCATCCAAGGTTCGATTCTTTGT
>JAEXFF010000379.1 GCA_023400335.1 Bacteroidota bacterium | reverse complement strand
CTCTTTTAGAGGCCAGCCGGTATAAGTGCTTGAGGCATCCGCCTTTCAGGCGTTGCAGGCATAGGCCCCTTATAGGGGCATAATCAAACCACCAGTTGAACTGGTGGTTCATGACTTAGTAGGTTTTACCTGGAGTAAGATTTTTATACGTAAAAGTCGGTGAAGAGTTTCCGGAAAAATATTGTGTTCCATGATAAGAAGAAAAATTTCTGCTTTCATCCAAATCTAATTCGTATCGAACTTCGGAATCAGAAGATTTTTTCCAGGATACTTTTACAGTGTTTTTTCCAGGAGAAACCGTAAGTACCGGGGTTGCTGGAGCTTTATCAAGAGCAACAAATTTAGCCCCCAGATTTTTGGCAACGTATTCTAACTGCAAATATTTATAACCATAAATAATTTTCAGGTTTGAGCAGCCTTTTACAGAAGTTTTAGCAATGGAAGGGTAACGTTTGCAAATACCATAATTAGGATCGGTAAATAAAAAAGTAATGGATCTTAAACTTTTGCAGCCGATAAATTCTTCGTTTTCTATAGTATTAAAATCTTTACTCAGGACAATACTTTGTAAACTGGAACAATTATAAAATGCTCTTCGCCCCATGTGAAATACGCCGTGAGGAAGAGAAATGTTTTTTAGTTTACTGCATCCACTAAAAGTTTCTTCACCAATATCAGGGTTATCAGGCAAAGTCAAAGATGTAAGATTTTTACAGTTTTTGAACGCTCTATCGCTGATAGAATATCCTTGAGTATTGGATATAATAACTTTCTTTAAATTTGTGCATCCGTTAAAAGCATCTTTTCCGACTTTCCCTGAAAATCTAATATTTTCCAAATTACTGCAGTTTTGAAATGCTGCATCTTTTATATCACAGAAAGTATTAGCTGGAAACTGAACCTTTTTCAGATTTGTACAGCTTTTAAATGCGGCCTCTTGTAATATTTGAATGCTGGATGGTAAATTCACTTCTGACAAATCAGAACACATATAGAATGCGTTATTACCAATTACCTCGATAGTGTTTGAAAAGGTAATATTTTTTAACTTGGAACAGTTTTTAAAAGAGTTATTGCCAATACAGTTAAGCGAGTTTCCTTTTTTGAATATAACAGTTTCCAGGCTGGTACAATTTTGAAAAACAGAGTCAGTTAATCCATAGTAATATTCTTTATCATAAGTATATTTACGAGAATAATAATATTTGTCATTGAGAGAACCGGAAACTGAAGCGGATTTTAAATTTGTACAACCTTCAAAAGTGGATTTTCCAAGGTGAGTTACAGAATTTGGAATGTCAATATTTTTGAGGCTGCTACAGTCTTTAAAAGCTTGTTCATCAATGGAAGTTAATGTTTCCGGAAAAGTTATATTTTGTAAATTTTTGCAGTTCATAAAAGCAGTTGATGAGATCTCTGTTAATTTCTGGGATAGTTTAATTTCCTTTAGCGAATTACAGTCCTTAAAGGCAGAACTGCTGATAAGAGTTACACTGTCAGAAAGAGATACATTTGTTAAAGCTGAAAAACCCAGAAAACAGATGTTGCCAATGGACGTTATTCCGTCGGAAACATGTATGGTTTTAATAAATTGACTATATTGAGCACCACTTCCTGTTACAATGCGACGGATATCATTATCTGCGTTAATAGAGCCTTCTCCATAGAAGAATAAATTGCCATTTTCAAAGAGTGTCCATTTAACAGAAGAAGATCCGGAAGATTTTTCCTTCACCGGATTCTTACTCTCCGGTACCGTAACCTCATAATCCACCGGAACCAACGGTCTTGGAGTAGGAGTAGGTGTAGCGGTAATTTGGTCTTTCAGAGCGTTGGTGTATTCATCTTTCAGGTAAAAACGATTGTAGAGCTGATAAAATTTTGCCAGTACATCCAGGATACCTCTGCGAATATTGATCTGGCCATCGCAGAGATTTTTCCAGCTTTCCGCATTTTTAACGCCCTCACGGTAAAAGATATCAGCAAAAGTCCGGTTCAGGGCACCACCGGAAGTAACGCCGGAGATGTAGGATTTTGCGATATTATTTGCGTATATCTGGAAAGTAGTATATCCCTGGAAGCATTTTACAAAAGCATTGGCGTTTTCTGTATTTTTATACCGCGCATATGTATAGGAAGAACTGGTCAGGGCAGTATTAAAATAACAGTCCATAGTATAAAGCAGGGACAACTTCAGGTTGTCAGAGTTGATACTGGACGTGTTGAACAAAATATCCATGGCACTGGAACCATAACTTAAGGCTTTCAGTGCAGGATTCTGTTTGCTTAATTCACTGATCATAGTTTCTGTACACTTTTTCATAGCTGCAGATGCACTCTGGCTTCGCAGGTAACTGACATCGATGGACTGAGAACCAAGCTGGGCAAGGATCGCGTCGCAGGCTTCGACAAAAGCGGTATTGGAAGAGCCGGCATTTCGTGCTTTCTGGATGAGAAGGATACGCTCGTCGGCTGCGTTTTTGAAAGCATTTACTTTTGTGCAGAGTTCTACCAGCTCTTTTGTGGTGGAGCAGGCATCTCCTACCAGAGAGACTGCGGTTTTCATGGAATCCACAGACTGAAGCAGTTTATTGGCTTCTTCTGCATCAAGTTTCATGAAATCTTCCGGTTTCCAGTTATAGACTCCGTTCTGGGTATAATACGTGGACAGGTCATTAAACATTTTTATCAGATAAGAATTGGCGCGTTCAATTTGTGAGGAATCAAAATCCTTGGAATCCGTGGAATCTACAAACTGCAGATAATCCGCAAGTAAAGCTTCATAGATCAGCTTTTGGTCATCATAAAATTCCTGCTTGATAACGCCCTTCCAGATGGAAGAAAGCACAAGCATAGGCTTATTGGACAGGATACGTTCGCCAAGCTCCTGATAAACCGGTTTTACGGAAGGCTGGGTGATAAGGTTATACAGAGATTTTGTCTGGATATTTTTTCCATCAACAACAAGACCGGTCTTAACTGTATCGGCAAGCCAGATATCGTGATCCGGTATTTTGGATGAGGCGAATGCAACGGAGGAAGAATCATTTCCATCGTTAAAGGTGTCGGATTCGCCGTCATCAAAAAGAAGCTCCTGAGAAAGTTCGGAATCGTTTTCGGTTGAGGAAGTTTCTGGTTCCAGTTCAACATCTTCCGGCATGGTTTCCTCTGGAAGCAGTTCTACGTCCTGGTCCGTTTCCGGATTTGTCATAGAGTCGGAAACGGAAGGAGCTGATTCTGTGTTTGTTGTGGA
>JAEXFF010000372.1 GCA_023400335.1 Bacteroidota bacterium | reverse complement strand
CGGAGTAAACCGTATAAAGTAGAAATAATGCGGAGATGTTTCTGGGCATATTGAAAATCGTCATTTGAAAAAGTTTCCGGGCGTATATGCTGGAATACATTTCCGGTATAGGCCAGAATTGCTGGTTTTGCTGGTGAACTTTCTTTGTCGAATTCCTGATACCTTTCGTAATTTATATCTGTCAATTTGTTACTGATTTGCAATAGTGTTTGCAATTGATCACGAGAATAATCCTGTATTCTGGACACGAGGTATTCGGCATCTTTTTTAAACTGAGGTGTCGTACCTTGCGGAGTAGGAGGGACTATACTCATATCCATGGATTTTGCAGGGGAAAGAATGATAATCATAGGCTTGGGTGTGGATTTAAATGTTCAAGTAGGAAAATGTATAATTGTATAAATGTATAAATGTTTAAGAATTTAAATGTTTGAATATTCAGGAGTTTTGTGTAAAAGAGAATTTATCAGAAATTTCAGTTCCGGCAATTGAAAATATTTTATTTAAAAAAAACATAGGTTCTGAATTAAAAATATAATCGTTTAAACAAATTTATTTTAAAGCTGCATTTCACCTTTTGTTCTGGTTTTACGGACGTTTTTTATTTTGCAAATATAAGAGTATTTACGGGTTTGATGCGGAAAAGTTTTTAGACAAATATTTTGTGGAGAAGTAAGGTCTTGATTTAGTGAACAGCAGGAAGAGGAAAGAGTAGATAGGAGTATTGTTTTGGAGAGGGTGGGATATTAAAAGATTGGCAGAGAAAACTGTTTGGGGCAGAAAATAGAAAATAAGATTTGCAATCTGTTTTTGTCTTTTTGTTTTTTCTGATGTAACAAAGTGAAGAAAAGGAAAGTATAACCAATCAGTAATTATAAAATGTGGGATATGAAAAAATTTTTTTTCCTTTTATTGATTGTTATTTTGGCTTTTTTCACGGCTTGTAGTGATGATGACAATGACGGGACAACCGGCAAACCTGGGGAAGGTCCCGGCGTAATAAATCTGGCAGTTACAGGCAGGGTTGGAACACATGTCGGGGATGAACTAACGGAATATGTAAAGTCATTGGATCTATTGTTATTCCGTGAGAATACAAATGGGATTTATCTGTTGAGGGAAAGTGTTTCCTTTACAAAGGCTCAATTGGATGAGCTGGATAATGGATCGACGGAGGCTGCTGCCGGTTTTACTGAACCTAAAAATGTAAATTTCGAAAATTTGCCGATTGGGAATTATGTTATAGTGGGGGTCGGAAATATGAGGGATTCCGTGGGAAATGCATTAAGTAATGCGACGCTGTCGGCTATAAATGTGGGCAGTACGATGCAGGAGGTCATTGCTTCGGTTACGGACGGAAGTACTTCTCCCCGGATTTTTTTCGGAATGACCGACCGGATTGTGCTGGGATCTGCAATGCCTGTTGCTCCTTCTCTGACACTTTACAGAAAAGTAGCGATGTTTGCTCTGACCTTACAAAATGTTCCGGCTGCAGTAAATCGTATCGACGTTGAAATCCAGAATACTTACGGAGCTTTTAATATGACCGGTAGTTTTTTAAGTAACCGCATCATTTCGGTCACTCAGAGCAATCGTTATCGTTTTACCGAAGATCAGAGTACTTTACCGCTTGCTTTAATTACTTTACCTACGGTTAGCGGGGAACAGTCGGCTTTTACTTTGTTGTTCTATCTGGATAACGGACAGGTAATTACCATACCATTACAGAATTCTTATGTATTAAAAGCAAATACGATTACAAAATTAACTGCTACCATCGAAGCAGAGGAATCCGGTGGGGTCTGGGATGTAAGGTTGACTCTTTCCATTTCTGCAGATGTCGAATGGAATGTCGATCAGGAACCCAATATTGTCATTTAATAGGAAACTGAAACCGGGATGATTATTTGATGAAAAATCTGATTATCTGGGGGTATTTGAGTGGTCTGGGGCTGATCGGCTGTACAGATCGTATGGATATACCCTGTGAAGCCGAAGGGAGGGCAACTGTCATTCATTTGCCCGCCTCTTCTGTGCCATGGGTAGAGAGATCCCAGGTATTTTTTTTTAGGCAGCTGGAGAAAGGGGACACCTTAGTTTGCCAGATGGAAATAGAAGGTCCGAAAGAAGATTTTACAACTTATTCCTTTGAGTTGCCGGCCGGATATTACCAGATGATTTTCATCGGAAATGGCGATATGAAACATATTCGTTTTGAAGGGATTCCTTCCGTGGAAAACGGTATTATTGACTATTCAGACGGTACACAACCTCCGGATTTGTATTTTACCCGGAATTATGTACAAGCGGGTGAAACAAACCGGATCGGAGCCGGAATAGTGATATTGTCTTCCCGGATTGCTTTAACGGTACGGAATATACCTTCCGGTATCGAACGGGTAAAAGTGTACCTACGGAATACTGTAGCGGGAATTTCTATGGTTTTAGAGAATTTACCTCAGGCTGCTCAACCTTCCATTTCTGCAGAGATTACGGTTACTGCCGGTAGTAGTCCGGTTATTCACCTGAAATCACTGGCTTCTTATCCGCAGGGAGGAAAAAGTTTTCTGGAAGTTTATGGGTATGATCTTCAGGGAAACCCCTTATACCGGGGACAATCCCAACCTTTTTCATTGGGGGGCTCGGAAGATATCAACATCAGCTGCGGATTCGGTTCTACGGCCCAGAAAGCAAATGCTTTTCTTCCGGATATTGCAGAACCGGAAGACTTGGATTTTTGGCTGATAAAGGAAGAATAACAGTTTTGTCCGATTATTCGGAATTTCTGGGGCTGTTTATTTTTAGAGCACTTTTAAATTAAAAGTTGTCCTTATGAGACAGTTTATTGGTATTTTGTTATTCTGTATAGGAATAAGCGGTTGTACAGACGAGCTGTCCTCTTCTTCCGGTACTACGAATTATGTCCGTATTAGCATGGCCCTTCAGGGGATAAATGATTTCTCTGATTATATTGGCTATCTGACGATATATGCTTTTAGGGAAAATAGTAAAGGCGAATATGTGTTTTATCGGAAACTGGCGGAATTAAACAGGAATGATATAAATAAACTGGAATCGGCGGTTTCTCCCGGAGAAAATTATACGGAATCAAAATTATTCCATTCGGAATTGCCTTTGGGTAATTACCGTTTATACGTTATAGGAAATGCTCAGGTAGAAAAAAGGGAGGCTTCTCCGGCCGGGGATGCCGTACCTGCTGATTTTTATTTTACTTATCCGGAAGATGGATTATACTGGGCTTATTTTTTAGGGGAGAAAGATATTCAGGCCGGGAGCAATAGCCAAATTGTCCGGATAGAATTACACCGGATTGTCAGCCGGATTTTGTTGAAATTGTATAGTATACCTTATCAGATTGATACCATAAGAATGACTTTAAAAGATATAGCTTATCGTATTCATCTGGATGGGACTTATTCGGGGACAACGCAATCAGAGCAACGTGTGTTTCGAATGAAAAATGAAGATGTTTATCTGCAGGATACGATCTTTTTCGATATGTTTACCTTCCCTTCTGCCCGTGATTCCTCGGAATTAGAATTGATTTTTCAGGCAAAGAACGGGCAAAAAAGGTATAAATCAGTGCCTGTGCAGTTAGACCCGGATCATTACCTGTACCTGACCGGAAGGATAAATTCGGCCTGTGGGGCATTATTGAGTTTTGAATTTTCATGCGTTTATTTTTTTGCCTGGGATTGGCGGAATATTGTATTACCAGAATTTCCTTTAAAACCTTTATAAAGATGAAATATAGAATAGGATTTATTTCCGGTTTGTTATTACTTGCTTTAGGAGGCTGTATAAATGATAAATGCGGTTGCCGGACAAGGGGGGACATTGCATTTATTATGAAAGATGTAGCCTATTTGTTTGAAGGTAATGAAGTTGTCGGATACAGACCGTATTATACCTTTACAGACCGTTTGGATATTTTAGCATTCCGGGGAAAGGAACGGGACACTACCTTTTGTTTTGATTATGCTTACTGTAAAGACCATCCCGTTATTCCGGTAAAACTGGCAGCAGGAAGTTATCAGTTTTTGTTTGTTGCCAATCTTTTGGACGAAAAAGCTATGAGCTGGAACAAGGCTTCGGCGGAAAAATTGTCCGCAACTTTCCGGATATTGGAAAATAAGGAACCGGCTGTATATCTGGCTGCCATTCAGTCTGCTGACGTATGGGCAGATAATCAAATACCGGTAGAACTCAAGATGCTGGTATCGCGCTTGGAAATGAAAGTGATTAATCCACCCCAATGGGTAACAGATATGGAATTCAGTGTAGAACACATTGCCGGTAAAATTATAATTTGGGAGACTTTCCCTCCTGAAATTTCTGAAAATTTTTTGGAAGGAGAAGAACTTCAGGACACCACTTACGTATATAAATCGGTAAAATTAGATCCTACCGGATCGGATGAATATTGGACGGGGATAAATACATTCCCGACTTACGAAGGTTTTCCGGCTCTCGTAGACGTGAGATTAAAAGGTGAAAACCGGGTGAATGAGTTGATTATTGACGATAGGCGGCTGACTTTCCGTTCGGGGAGGGTCACACGTGTAAATGTTGAATTCACGACGGAAAATACAGTGTCTGTCTCCGTGGAAGTAAATGGGAAATGGGAAATTATTGATGAAGGAGAAATAGAAATATAAATTGTATGAACATTATAAGTTCCCCGGCTGCTTTACTATTTCCGTAATCTCTTTTAATAAAGACGATTATAATCCTGAACGTGTAATTAATTTTGATGGGTTACTTATAAAATAAAATCAGAATATTATGGTAAGACTGAATGGAATATTAAAAGGGGATAAACCGGTATTAGTAGAGTTTTTTGCGAGCTGGTGCCCTCATTGTCAAAAAATGCATCCTATTTTAGACCGCGTAGAAAAGAAAGAAAAAGAGAATTTACGGGTAGAAAGATATGATATTGATGCTCCCGAAAACGAAAAATTGTTGAGCTATTACAGAGTACAATCAGTACCCACTTTTTTGCTCTTTTATCACGGGGATCAGGTATGGCGGCAAAGTGGGGAGATGTCCCAGGAACAGTTGGAAGAAATAGTGGGAAAATATATAGAAAAGGGATAATTTCTGCTATTCAGCTATAAGAAATGTAAAAGTCCGGATGTTTATCTAAAAGAAGAGAATATCCGGGCTTTAAATTTATGAAGTTGTTTATATTTTCAGACTGAAATTGTGCTGGTCCGTGTAAAAATAATTTATCTGCAGAGCGTAAGTATCTGCAATCGATTTGACGATGGCCAGGCCTAACCCGGTTGACTCCGTCTTTTTATCGCCTGCATGATAAAAACGTTGAAATATTTTTTCAGGGTTTAAGGGAGTGCCTGTAGAGGTGTTGGAGAAGATTATTTCCTTTTCCTGTAAATAAATTTGAATTTTTCCTCCGATCGGGCTATGAATCATTGCATTTTTTAAAAGATTGGTGATTAAAATATGACTTAACATTTCGTTTATCCGGAAAGAAAACAGGCCTTCTTCTCTGATTTCTATTGTCAGTTC
>JAEXFF010000343.1 GCA_023400335.1 Bacteroidota bacterium | reverse complement strand
GCCATAGACACAGCCTTACGGGAATGTGAAGAAGAAATCGGAGTTCCCTCAAAAGAAATCTCCATTTTGGGAACTCTAAGCGAATTATATATTCCCCTGAGTAATTATAATATTACTCCTATCGTAGGGTCCGTGCTTCAAAAACCAGAATTTATTTTATCTCCTCATGAAGTCGACAAAGTCATTTCCATTCCCTTGAAAGAATTATTTGATCCCAATCACAAATCTACTACCTCTTTCTCCCGGCATGATCACAAAATTATCGCTCCCGGATACCGGCTAGGGGAATATTTTATTTGGGGAGCAACCGCTATGATTATATACGAAATGGAACAAATTATGAAAACGAACACCAGACAGATTGAAATCAGGAAAACGAGAAAAGGAACTGTCTAAATTTTCCTTACGTCTTAAATACATTGGTATATATGTTCAAACATTAAAAAAATTAACGGCTCTCTGTGCCTGATTAAAGTTCGTCTGACGATCCCCAGCTTAAAGGACCTCCGGTCCGGACGAAATAATGAATCAGGAATGTAAACTTCGTTAGTCAGTGAAACATTCATCCGCTTCCGTCAGGAAGCATTCATCCCCTGATTCTATTAAAGATAACCTGACTATTTCTACATCTGGACTTTCTGAGCATTTTCACTCCTAAACAAAGAAACATTTTCCCGGACAATCCTTTTATCTTTTTCCTGTAGAGAATATTTATTGCATTTGCCGGATTCTCACTTCTATCGAAGATTGGTTTTTCAATTGCTCCTGTAACTCCCGGACAGGTGTTTCCCCGTAATGATAAGGATATAAAATCTTTGGATTTATCCTTTCTGCAGCTTTCACTGCCTGGGGGACAGTCATCGTATAAGGTTGATTAACGGGCAAAAAAGCGATATCGATAGCTTCCAGATTCTTCATTTCCGGTATGTCTTCAGTATCCCCGGCAATATAAATACGGGTACCTCCTAAAGTGAGTACATACCCATTGTCCCGCCCTTTCGGATGGAATTTATCTCTTCCGGCTGTGGTATTATAAGCGGGTACAGCTTCTATAAAAAGATAAGGAGTCAATTGTCTTTTATCTCCATTTTTCATCACTATTCCTTTCTGTATTTGTTCATAAGAAGAAAGATTGCTCACAATTACCGTTCCCTCTTTTTCGGAAGCAGCAATAGCTTTAGGATCCAAATGATCGTAATGTTCATGGGTAATTAAAATAACATCTGCTTTTGGGAACTTCGCATAATCTGCATATTCAGAAATCGGATCAACCTGTATAATGTGTCCGTCATATTCAAGCATAAGACTGGCATGCTTAATAAATGTAATCTCCAGTTTTTTTCCGTCTCTTGTCGTGAATGTATCCTTTTCAAAAGGATCTGCCTTAACGGACACTGTACTCAATAGGCAACACATCATTATCATTTCATTTTTCATAAGTTATTCTTTTTATTGCCTAAAGTTACAAAAAACGCGGGAATATCCGGGAAACAAAAAATTTAAATCTTTCTGATTTACAAAAATTATCAAAGAACGGTTTTCACTGAAAGAAAAATCTTTTCCGTTATTTTTCAAACTTTTCTGTTATCTTTACAGAAGGTTTAATAGTAAAAATATGGAAATACACAAATTTAAAACAACAGCCAAATGTCAAGGTTGCGTAGCTAAAATCAGACCTTTCTTAAATCAGATTGTACCTGAAAACCAGTGGATCTTTGACCTTTCTGATCCGGATAGAATCCTGACGGTTCAAGGGGATTATTCAGATGAAAAAATCATTCAAGCGTTGCAAAAAGCCGGATTTAAAGCTGAAATGCTGAAATAAACAGGACAAAGAAAACATATCCGAAAAATTTATGAAAATTATTACTTATAATGTAAACGGTCTCAGAAGTGCTCTTTCCAAAGGTTTTACGGACTGGCTCTCAACCGAGCAGCCGGATATTGTCTGTCTGCAAGAAACAAAGGCGCAACCGGACCAGATACCGACTTTAGAGTTTGAAATGCTGGGATATCACTCTTATTTTTTTTCAGCTCTGAAAAAAGGATATAGCGGAGTCGCAATTCTCACTAAAAAAATACCGGATCAGGTAATCAGTGGCATGGGGATTCCTCCCTATGACAATGAAGGTCGTTTTATAAGAGCAGACTACGGAGACTTATCTGTAGTAAGTGTTTATCATCCCTCTGGTACAACAGGAGAAGAAAGGCAGGCTTTTAAAATGAAATGGCTGGAAGATTTTCAAAACTATGTTTTGGAATTAAAACAGGTACGTCCGCAATTAATATTATGCGGGGATTATAACATCTGCCACCGTCCTATAGATATCCACGACCCGGTCCGGAACGCTAATAGCAGTGGTTTTTTACCGGAAGAACGGGACTGGATGAGCCATTTTCTGGAAAGTGGTTTTATCGATTCTTTCCGTTATTTTCACGCGGCAGAACCCCATCATTATACCTGGTGGAGTTTCCGGGCAAACGCCCGGACCAATAACAAGGGATGGCGCATTGATTATTGTATGGTAAGTCCGGCCATTGTTCCTTTTTTAAAAGATGCTTATATATTACCGCAAATTAAACATTCAGACCACTGTCCGGCTGTACTGGAATTAACCATTTAACCGGAATTAAAAACAGACTGTTTGAGATATTCTTCTCAGCAGCCTTACAGTCAAATATAGACGAATAGTATATTAATTTACAAACAAATCGTTATTTTTGCAGATAAAATAAATACGGCAAATTATGATAAAATCCATGACCGGCTTTGGAAAAACAACCATAGAAACCGGGAATAAAAAAATAGTCATTGAAGTTAAAAGTTTAAACTCGAAACAACCCGATATTAATTTGCGGATTCCCAATCTTTATAAAGAAAAAGAAATGGAAATCCGTAATCTGATCAAAAACCGACTGGAAAGAGGCAAAATTGATGTCTGTATTTATTTTGATAATTCAGAAACAGAAAAAGCAGTATCCATCAATCAAACGATTGTGGAACAGTATTTTAAACAGATGCTGGATGTAGCCGATACATTGGGTGTGGAAATCAACAATAATGAACTTTTACAAACGATCATGCGCTTTCCCGATACGCTCAAACAACCGTCCGAAGAACTCGACGAAACAGAATGGCTCAAATTAAAAACCGGTATCGAAGAAGCATTGGAAATGGCTGATCAATTCCGGAAACGGGAAGGAGAGGTTTTGATCCAAGATATCTTACATCGTATTGAGTTGATAAAGACTTTCGCAGCAGAAGTTCCTCAATACGAAGAAAAACGCGTCGAAGGAATACGACAGCGCTTGCAGGAGAAAATGAAAGAATGGAAAGAGATTCAGAACATCGACCAGAACCGCATGGAACAAGAAATCATTTATTATCTGGAAAAATTAGACATCACAGAGGAGAAAGTACGATTAGCCAATCATTGCCAATATTTCACAGAAACGGTAGAGAAAGAAGAGGCTCCTGGACGGAAACTAGGATTCATAGCACAGGAAATTGGCAGGGAAATCAATACAATGGGCTCAAAAGCCAATGACCACGATATCCAGAAATTAGTCGTACGCATGAAAGACGAACTGGAAAAAATTAAAGAACAGAGCTTAAATATTTTATAATACACGGAAAAAAATTTTTCAAATTGAATACAGATTTGCCATGTGTTAACAGCAAATGAGATGATGGGAAAAGTAATTATTTTTTCAGCTCCGAGCGGAGCGGGCAAAAGTACAATTGTCAATTACCTTTTAAGTAAAAATTTAGGATTAGAATTTTCTATTTCAGCTACCTGCAGATCTCCCAGGGGGAAAGAGCAACAGGGAAAAGAATATTATTTTTTAACACAAAACGATTTTAAAGAAAAGATTGCCGCCCGGGAATTTTTAGAGTGGGAGGAAGTATATCCAGGTTGTTTTTACGGTACTCTGCAAAAAGAAGTAGAACGGATCTGGGCGAAAGGCCATACCGTTTTATTCGACGTAGACGTAAAAGGCGGAGTAAATATCAAAAAGAAATTCGGAGACCAGGCCCTGTCCATTTTTATCCAGGCCCCCTCTATTGAGGTTCTGAAAAAACGGCTTATTTCACGGGCTACAGATAGTCCGGAAAAAATCGAAGAACGAATAGCCAAAGCTGAATATGAAATGTCCTTTGCCAATAAGTTCGATACAGTAATTATCAACGATAATCTGGAAACGGCTCAAAAAACGGCAGAAGAAAAAGTCAAAGCATTTTTAGCCCGTTAAGTGTATTTGATTCGAGAAAGTGGAAAAATGTTCCAGTTCTTTTAAGGGGATAAGAGAAGGAATCTTCCCTGACAGAACCGGGTTAACGGAATTTACACTTCATCTGAACCCCAATTTTTTTTGTCAGTAAAGGGACAAACGAGTCTTCCTCCGGCACAAAGTTTACTAATCTGGTAATCATTTGAGCTTTTAACCATTTTTACTTTTTGAACATTTTAAACACTTTCACCTGGGAACTTTTAATCCGATACCCTTTTCAGTTCACTCTTTCATCTACTTATAATCCTTTCAATACGGGCAAGCTAATGTGATATTTTACAGCCAACAGACGGGCTAAAATTACACCCGCAGCCGATATCAACTGGGTTAAAGCCGCAGGCAAATCCAACAACATACATATATAAAAAACAAATCCGCCGAATACACAAGCCAATGCATAAATCTCTTTCCGGAAAATCAAAGGGACCTCATTAATAAAAACATCCCGGATCACTCCACCGGCAGCTCCGGTTGTCATCCCCATAATAATAGCCACCCAAAAAGAAAATCCACACGTCAGGCTTTTCTCTATTCCGACAACAGCGAACAGTCCTAAACCAATGGCATCAAAAATAAAAAAAGTATTATTCAGACGGATGACATATTTTCCAAAAACAATCACAAATATCAAAGCCAGGCCTGTTACAACCATATAAGCCGGCTGAGTCATCCAGAAAGGCGTTACACCCAATAAAATATCCCGTATAGTCCCTCCCCCGATGGCGGTAGCTAATCCGACTACATAGGCTCCGAACCAATCAAATTGCTTGGCCGAAGCCAGCCGAATCCCACTGATTGCAAAAGCAAAAGTTCCGATATAATCGATAATCGTTATAAAATCCATCATCCTCTTGTCGTGAATTATAAATAAAATTTATCCTCATTACTAACCCTTACCCATCAAACGTCCCCTCTTTTCTTTATCTTTTTATTTTAGCGGACGCAAAAGTAGTAATAAAATTATATATTTGAAATTTCGTACAAAACTAGATTTTTCCAAATTTATGAGGATAGACTTTTTGCTTTATCCCGTAAAACAAAACAGATAAAAGCAATAAACAAAAATATTTCAGCTTATTTTAGGGACAATATGACAGGACTTTTTTTCGGATCGTTTAACCCCATACACAACGGACACCTGACAATTGCGGAGTATATACTTCACCACCATTACTGTGAAGAAATCTGGCTTATTATCAGCCCCCAAAATCCCTTTAAACAAGAAATCCGATTACTGGAGGAAAGCCTGCGTTTAAAAATTGTAGAAACAGCCCTCTATTCCCATCCTCATTTAAAAGCCTGCGATATTGAATTCAAAATGCCCAGGCCCTCTTATACGATTGACACGCTCCGGAAATTTTCAAAACAATATCCGGATAAAAAATTTGCTCTCATAATCGGAGAAGATAATTTAAAAAACTTTGCTTTTTGGAAAGACTCCGAGCAGATCATTTCAACTTATCCGATTTATGTCTATCCAAGGCCTCATATTCACACGGCAGATATTCATTTCCCCAATCTAATAAGAATAGACGCTCCTTTATCAGAAATTTCATCTACGGAAATCCGGAAAATGGTCCGGGAAGGAAAAGACATCAGCGCCCTGGTTCCTTCCTCTGTTTTAAAGCTTATAGAGACTTATTACAAATAAAAATCGAAAAGAATCCATCCCATCAATTTAAATAAAAGTATATCCGATTAATATTTTTAACAAGGGTCTTGTATCCGGCTTCGGGTAAATTACGTTACTTCCTAGAAAACCAATTCTTCAACGTATATGAGTTATAAAATTGCATTTTTTGACACCAAGCCTTATGATAAAGCCGCTTTCGACAAGATAAATGAAAATTACGGTTTTGATATCCGTTACCATAAAGGTCATCTCAACAGGAACAACATTGTACTGACACAAGGAGTAGATGCTGTCTGTATTTTTGTAAATGATATTGCCAATGCCGAAATTATCAACGCCTTGGCTGATAACGGGGTCAAACTGCTGGCTCTCCGTTCTGCAGGTTTTAATAATGTGGATCTGGCAGCAGCTGCAGGTAAACTGACAGTAGTCAGAGTCCCTGCTTACTCTCCTTATGCAGTAGCAGAATTTGCGGTAGCCTTGATGCTGTCTCTGAACCGGAAAATTCACCGGGCTTATTGGCGCACAAGGGACGGAAATTTCTCCTTACACGGCTTAATGGGATTTGACATGCACGGGAAAACAGCCGGCATTATCGGAACGGGAAAAATAGCCCGGATCCTTATTCAAATCCTCAAAAGTTTTGGTATGAATATAGTAGCTTATGATATTTTTCCGGACCCGAAAATCGCAGAAGAACTGCAGTTTACCTATACGACATTATCCGACCTCTACCACCATTCAGATATCATTTCTTTACATTGTCCCCTGACAGATCAAACCCGACACATGATTAACGAAGACTCGATTTCAATAATGAAAGACAACGTCATGATTATAAATACCGGAAGAGGGCAACTTATCCGTACCGAAGATTTGATCGAAGGCTTAAAAAACAAAAAAGTAGGGGCAGCTGGTTTGGATGTATATGAGGAAGAAGGACCTTATTTTTATGAAGACAAATCGGATAAAATTATTGACGATGATACACTGGCCCGTTTATTGTCATTCAATAATGTAATTGTTACTTCCCATCAGGGATTTTTTACAGGAGAAGCTCTAAAAAATATAGCAGAAACGACATTAAAAAACATACAGGATTTTGCAACAGGAAAACCATTGGAAAACGAAATCAAAAACGAATCCAACTGATTTTAATAAATGCTGAAAATGTTTAAGTGTATAAATGTAAAGCGTAAACGTGTGAAAATGTTTGAAAGATTAACGGCACTTTATGCCTGATTAAAGTTTGCCTAACGATCCGGCAGTTAAAGAACTTTCGGTTTAGGAGGGTTAATCAGTCTGTATTGTAAATCCGGCCAATCAGTAAAATATTCATTTGCTTGCCTGAAAAAGCATTTACCTCCTGATCCGACAAAAAATAACTTATACACAGTCACACTTAAACATTTTTACATCTAAACATTTCCGCTTTTTAAGTAATTCAGCCACTACCTACAGTTAAAATGTCTTTACGACTTTCAGTTTTCCTCAACTAAAGGTTTAAAACCGTGTCCTAAAATTTCTTTGGAATCAATGACATTAATAAAAGCATTCGGATCAATCTCCTGAATGCGGTGACGAAGTATCATCATCTCCCGACGGGTGAGAACCGTATATACAACGTTCCGGTTTTCTCCCTGATACATCCCTATAGCCGGCAATAAGGTAGCTCCCCGGTTGATATCCTGTAAAATAACTTTTTTTACAGCTTCTACATTATCGGTGACAATCATCAGCGTTTTGTATACAGATCCTCCTTCGAGCACAACATCAATGACTTTTCCTTCTATAAAGACGACAATCCAGGAATACATGGGAAGTGTCCATTCCCCAAAGGCCAATACAGTCGTAAGTGTTATAGTACAATCGACCAGTATAACCAGTTGTCCCAATGAAATATGAGTATATTTATTTAAAATCATAGCAATAATATCCGACCCGCCGGAAGTAGCCCGCGATTTAAAAATCATTCCAATTCCGATGCCATAGACAATTCCTCCAAAAATAGCGGATAAAAGTTGCTGATTTTCTCCCAAAAGTGCATCATAACCGTAGGTCGCATGAATCAATCCCATAAATAAAGGGATTGCAAAAGTACATATCACTGTTTTGATACCAAATTTGGGACCTAAAAAATAAATTCCGATGAGGAGAAGGGGAACATCCATACACAAAGCGGTAAGCTCTGTCCGCCATCCTAATAAATGATGCAAGACAATCGCTAACCCATACGTTCCTCCCGGAGCAAAACGATTGGGCTCAGCAAACAGGACTGCTCCTAAAGCAAAAACAAAACAACCACCTAGTAACCAACTATAAGTGATAAAGAAATCTTTTGAAAACAACTTTTCCTTTGTGACAAAGCTCATAGAATATTTTATTTTAAAAGTTTACGTCCCACCTATCCTTCTGGCTTTCCGGACGTTTTTTATGCTAAAATTTTATCTCTGTTCCCTCTTTACCCACATCGCTTTTCAGAATCCGATAATCTCTTTGATTATTTATCTAACAAAAATGTTTGGGTTAAAGCTGAACGCGGACAAATTTATAAATTGTTTTCGGCATTATTTTGCTGTTTTCTGTTCAGATTAAACATATAAAAAATTGATTTTCAATCTCTTAATTTTGAGGAAAATGCATAATAATACAAACGACAGCATATTTATACAAAAACATCCAGAAGAACGAAAACGATTGAAAAAAGTAATTTTATCACGAAAGGGTGTCTTAAATACAAATTATTTTGTTTTCTGAGAAATTCCTGCAGAACTTTTCCGTAGGCTACTTACAATTGCAGACACAATCGCAATTCCTGCTCCGAACAAAAGCGACATTTTCATACTATTGCCGGGGAAGAAGGCAAACATCAAAGCAGCAATGGCAGCTCCGACCGTTTGACCTAGCAAACGGGCCATACCCAACATTCCGCTGGCCCCTCCGCTCCGGTTGGGAGGAGCAGAAGCAATAATAGTGCTGTTGTTAGGCGTTAGGAAGGTCCCGAAACCAATACCCCCAATAACCATCCGCCAAATAATATCGAAATGTGTAGGATGGTCGGGCAACAGGGCCAAAAGACAAAGAGCCAGGCCAAATATTGCCAAACCAATTCCTCCCAGTATTCCACCGTTAATACGGTCCATCAGGCGGCCGGCTAAAGGCGCAGAAATCATTGTAGCCAATGGCCAGGGAGTGAGTAAAAGCCCGGTAGCCACTTCACTCAAATGCAATACTCTCTGAAAAAAGAAAGGGATAGACACCAAAGCCAGCATCTGGGCGATAAATGCAACGACTGAAGTAATTACAGATAAAGAAAAAGTACGATTATGCATCAAATCGAGTGGTAATAAAGGGAAAGGATGGTGTAACTGCCGCCGTATAAAAAAATAACCGATAGCTAACATTACAAATATTCCCGGAATCAAAATATACCAATGTATATCATGGGCAAACCCATCTATTACACAAATGAGAAGCCCAAAGGTCAAAGCATTGAGAATAGCACTTGTAACATCAAAGCGTTGTCCTTCAACTTTTACCGGATTAGCCGGAAGGAACTTTGCACTTAAACCGAAAGCGATCAAACCGATCGGCACATTAATGGCAAACAACCAAGGCCAATTGGCGACAGAAAGAATACCGGCGGCAACTGTAGGACCGGCGGCAGCGGCAACAGCTATAATCAATGCATTTGTACCCATGCCTCTGGGCAAAAGATGCGCCGGATAAATAATACGTAATAAAGCCGTATTCACACTCGTAATCGCTGCTGCCCCGAAACCTTGCAGACCACGGGCAATCACCAATGTCCAAAAGGAATCGGAAAGGGCGCAAATCAAAGAAGTAGTACTGAACAATAATAACCCGCCTACATAGACTTTTTTATATCCCCATAAGTCTCCCAAAGAAGAAAAAGCCAATAAGGAAATAGTCACAGCCAATTGAAAAGCATTGACCACCCAAATCGAACTGGCGGGATTTACATGCAAATCCCCTGCAATAGTAGGCAGGGCGACATTGGCAATAGCACCGTCCAATACGGCAACAGATATACCTACGGAAATAGCAGCCATTGCCCAATTCCGTTGAGGTTTTGGTATACCATCCTGCACAATATCTTTAGCCATATCTCATTTCTATTTTTCTACTGACTTGGAAAAAACCAATCCCTAAAAACAATATTTATTCGGGTTCCGGAACTGTTTTTACAGTAGTGGTAGTGTAATAAATCGCACAACTCGTCCGCTGCAATTGCGGATAAATATTCTTCAGCAAGTATTTATAATGAGGCAACTGCTGAAGAGCCCTGTTTTTTTGCTGAGGTGTACGATTACTGTCTAAAATAGCCAAAACAGCTTCTTTATCCGGGAAATCCGATTTTTTTACCATTTCTGAAAATCCTTCCCAATCCTGAGGTTCTGTCTTTATTTCAATCCGGATCTTAAAGGGTCCGGAAGTATTCTCCAAATAATTTAAAAAATGATCCGCCCTTTTCAACGATAATTTTTCATTATAAGCAAGGGTTCCGTCAGGAGAGGACATTCCGGTAATTACAATACGGTCCAACTGCTGAGCAGGAGCGTTTTTAATTTGAAGCAAAAGATCTCCCATTTTATTTAATTGCTCCAAATTATCCGATAAATCGGGATAAAGAAAAGAAACATTGACCGGATAATGGAAATAAAAAGTTGCCTCCTGAGCTACCGGAATTTCTTTTCTGACATATCTGACTCTTACGGGCCCCGGACCCAACGGTATATAAACAATTCCATCCGATACGATCTGAGTAGAGGTTTGCATGGCATGGGGCGTTTCCACAATTGTAGTCGCAACCAATTTAGCCTGAGTCATCCACAATTGAAAGGGAATCACTTCATCGATCTCTATTTGCATATTCCCGGAAGTCAGCTGGAATCCCTCCCCGGAAGACAGGTT
>JAEXFF010000338.1 GCA_023400335.1 Bacteroidota bacterium | reverse complement strand
TCTTTATCCGGAGTGATCATATATACGGTATATCCGGCTTTTTCGGCTTTGCGGGCAATGGTCCCGATTACGTCATCTGCTTCAAAACCCTGAATTTCAACACATTTTATTCCTAAACCTTTAATAATTTCTTTAATATAAGGAATAGATTTTCGCAGGTCTTCTGGCATTTTTGGACGCTGGGCTTTATAGGGTGCATACATTTCATGCCGGAATGTAGGCCCTTCCGGATCAAATACGACTGCAATATGGGTGGGTTTTTCAAGTTCCAGTAATTCCAGCAGAAAGTTACAAAAACCAAAAGTTGCAGATGTGTTTATACCGGTCGTGGTGATACGGGGATTATTGACAAATGCATAATAAGATCTGTATATAAGAGCGTAAGCATCTAAAAGATATAAAGTGTTGTTTTCTGACATGAAATTGTTTTTTGTGTGTTTATATCGGCAAAGTTAAAAATAAAATGGAGAAAAAAGACCGAATGTTTTGGACTTAAGGAAAATGTTTTTACTTTTGCAGCCAATACATATAAGATAAGTAGCGATATGATAAAGTCTTTTTCTTTTGCCTGTTCTTTTTTCTATTATTACTTTTTTAGCAAAAGGTAAGAGGGCTTTGGTGTGATAAATATTATAATAAATATAAAACAGAGCCCTGATTTTTCAGGGCTTTTTTATTAAAACAAGATGATAGAATTTCGATTTAGCAACGGTTATTATTTTCATTTCTACTTTTATTGTATGAAGAGTAGCCGGTAGCCCTGTAATTGTCTTGGATTTAAAAGAAAGATTATATAAACCCCCGGCTTACAGTCGGGGGTTTTTAGCTGATACACACGAAACAAAAATAAAATGAAAAAGAAAATTGCGATTCAAGGGGTACACGGATGTTTTCATGAACAGGCAGCCCGTCTGTATTACGGAGAAGAAATTGAGGTGGTAGAATGCCTGAATTTTGAAGATTTGTTTACCAGTTTAGAAAAGAAAAAAGCGGATGGAGCTGTCATGGCTATTGAAAATACAGTTTCGGGGGGACTTTTACCGAATTATTCTCTTTTACATAAATACGGGAGACAGATAAAGGGAGAGGTTTTTTTGCGTATAAAACAAAATCTTATGGCTTTGCCGGGGCAAAAGATAGAAGAGATACGGGAGGTTCATTCTCATTATATGGCTATTGCCCAGACCCGGAATTTTTTTCAGGAGTATCCGTATATCCGTTTAATAGAATCAGAAGATACGGCAAAAAGTGCTGCTGAAATAGCAGTTAACCGTCAGATGGGGGTCGGAGCGATTGCTTCCAGTCTGGCAGCGGAATTATTTGGTTTGGAAATTCTCAGGGAGAGTATAGAAACGCATAAGCAGAATTTTACCCGTTTTTTAATTTTAGATGATAAATTAAGTGTGGAAAAAGAAGATATTGATAAATCTTCGATTTGTTTTACTATTCCTCATGTAAAAGGAAGGCTCTCGCAGATTTTGTCAATTTTTTCTTTTTACGATCTGAACCTGACAAAAATTCAATCTTTACCTATTCCGGGTAAGGAATGGCAGTATTTTTTCTATGTGGATCTTAAATTTGAAGAATATAACCGTTATCAGGAAGCCATGAATGCGGTACAGCCTTTGATGGAAGATGTAAAAATTATGGGAGAGTATAAAAGTTGTAATGGATAAAAATGGAATTGTAAAATATAATACTTTAGGATATGATTATTCAGCCAGCAAACAGAACAAATAACGTAAGTGAATATTATTTTTCCCGTAAACTCCGGGAAATAGATGAGATGAACCGGCGGGGAGAAAAAGTAATCAGTTTGGGAATAGGATCGCCTGATATGGCTCCGGCATATGAGGTTATTCATTCCTTGATACATGGGGCAGAGAATCCCGACAATCACGCTTATCAAAGTTATAAAGGTATTCCGGAACTTCGGAGAGCTTTTGCAGAATGGTATCAAAAATATTATGGTGTAGAATTAGACCCTGAAAAAGAAATTCAGCCGTTAGCGGGTTCTAAAGAAGGTATTTTGTTATTATCCCTGGCTTTTTTAAATAAGGGAGATAAAGTTTTAGTGCCTAATCCGGGATATCCGACGTATTCTTCCGCTTCTTTATTGACAGAAGCTGAAATTATTCCTTTTGATTTGAAAGAAGAGCACGATTGGATGCCTGATTTCGAAAATTTGGAACGGATGGATTTAAGCGGAGTAAAAATGATGTGGGTAAATTATCCGAATATGCCGACTGGAGCGAGGGCAACGGAAGCTTTGTATCGCCGGTTGGTGGAATTTGGCTTAAAACATAAAATTTTAATTTGTAATGACAATCCTTACAGTTTTATTCTCAATGAGGAACAACTGAGTATTTTAAGTGTACCCCGGGCTAAAGAATGTTGTATTGAATTAAATTCTTTGAGTAAAGCCCATAATATGGCCGGTTGGAGAATTGGAATGATTGCAGGGGATCCGGCAGTTATTGCCAACGTATTGAAAGTAAAAAGCAATATGGATTCAGGTATGTTTAAGCCGATGCAATTGGCGGCAGTGAAGGCCTTGTCTCTGGATGCCAGCTGGTATACGGCTTTAAATGAAGAATATAAGGCGCGTAAACAGCTTGCAGGCGATATTTTAGATCTATTGGGTGCAACATACGACAAAAATAGCAGCGGCATGTTTTTATGGGGGAAAATAGGAGAAAAATGGGAAAGTGGAGAAAAATTGACGGATTTTATATTGCAAAAAGCAAAGGTGTTTATTACTCCTGGTTTTATATTTGGAAGTAACGGAGAACGCTACATTCGTATTTCTCTTTGTGCCAAGCGTCCTGTTTTGAAAGAGGCATATGAACGGATAAAAAATAATTTATACCATGCAGAATTATGCCACGGTTCCTGGTGTTAGTTTTATGAAGCGGTATAAATCATAAAAATTAAAGAAAAAATTATGCAAGTAGGAATAATAGGAATAGGTTTGATCGGAGGTTCTATGGCCATCGATTTAAAAAAGAGAAAATTTGCAGATAAGATAGTGGGGGTAGAAAACGATCATTTACATGCAGCAGCAGCTAAGGAGATCGGATTAGTAGATGAAATAGTAGATTTGGACGATTGTATCGGAAAAAGTGATATTATTGTCGTTGCGACCCCGGTCAGTGCTGCTATCCGTTTGATCCCACAGATTCTGGATAAAGTTGAGAAACAAATTGTTACCGATGTTTGTTCTACGAAAGAAAAAATCAATGAAATGGTCCATTATCATCCGAACCGTAAAAATTTCGTAGCTGCTCATCCTATGGCTGGTACTGAGTATTCGGGCCCCTGGGCGGCTTTGTCCGGACTTTTCGATGGGCGTGCAGGGATCATTTGTAATGCGGAGGATTCCGATATGCGGGCTGTAGAATTAGTAAAAAGTATGTATGATTGTCTGAATATGAGAATTATATATATGCGGGCAGCTCATCACGATGTGCATACAGCTTATATTTCTCATATTTCTCATATTTCTTCGTTTGCTCTGGCTTTGACGGTTTTGGAGAAGGAAAAAAATGAAAAGAACATTTTTGATTTGGCTTCAGGAGGTTTTTCTTCCACAGTACGTTTGGCCAAAAGCAATGCTGATATGTGGGCTCCCATATTTTCTCAAAACAAAGAGAATGTATTGACAGTATTGGATACTTATATTGAAAAATTGCAGGAATTTAAAAAAAATATATCCGATTATAATGAAGGAGGAGTAAGAGAGTTGATACATAAAGCTAATAAGATAAAGAGAATTATCCGTTAAGAATATAAATTAAAAACATATAACAATAAATTTTATGGCAGCTATTCAATTGGATTTAGTAAAAGTAAATGAATGGGGAATTTTTCCGGATACGAAAAAACCCTTGATCATTGCAGGACCTTGTAGTGCAGAGAGCGAACAGCAATTGTTTGAAACAGCAAAGGCATTAAAAAACGGAGGGGTAAATGTTTTGCGGGCCGGTATCTGGAAACCCCGGACCCGTCCGAATTGTTTCGAAGGTGTTGGATCAGATGGCTTAGGATGGATGCGCCGTGTACAGCGGGAATTGGGAATGAAAACGTCAACCGAAGTAGCGAATGTAAAGCATGTATATGAAGCATTGAAGGCAGGGGTCGATTTGTTGTGGATCGGAGCCCGTACAACGGCAAATCCTTTTGCTATGCAAGAAATTGCTGATGCGCTGAAAGGGACAGATATTCCTGTTTTAGTTAAAAATCCGGTAAATCCTGATGTAGAACTTTGGATCGGAGCTCTGGAACGCTTGAATCTGGCAGGGTTAAAGAAAATTGGAATCATACACCGGGGTTTTTCTACTTATACAAAAGCAAAATACAGAAATACTCCTCAGTGGCAGATCCCGATAGAGATTAAACGTCGTTATAAGGATATCGTTATGATTTGTGATCCGAGTCATATTTCCGGTAAAAGGGAATATATACAGGAAGTTTCCCAGCAAGCTATGGATTTAGGTTTTGACGGCTTAATTATAGAATCGCATATTTGTCCGGAAATTGCTCTGAGTGATGCAGCGCAGCAAGTTAC
>JAEXFF010000327.1 GCA_023400335.1 Bacteroidota bacterium | reverse complement strand
CTTCATAGTTATTAAAAATTTTGTTTCTTCCGGCTCAGATTATTATCCTTATTGATTAAGGACTCGCACTTGCTTGTTTGTCACTTCAATATGTTAAAGAACTTGTTTTATGTCTTTTTTTACCCCCGTATTTTTTGGGGAAAGCGTCGGCAAAGATAAACCACCTTTTTCATTCTGCCAAATCTTTGCGCAACTTTTTTGAAACTTTTTTTCAGAACTTGCGTTTCGGTATTGTTTAACCCCACTGTTCTCCTCTACCGAAAGCGGGTGCAAAGATAAAACAATTTATAGCAATTATCCAAATTTTCCCGATTTTTTTTGATAAATAAAATACTGATTATTTTAAGAGCCTGATAATAAGCTCGATAAAAAAATAATCCCGGAAGGTTTCGTTTCCGGGATTATTTTAAGAATACAAAAATATTTTCACTTTATTCCTTTGACTTCATCAAAACCTTTTCCGAATACTCCCATGACCGTATTCATTGTCATAAATACATTCGGATCGACCTGTTTGGCAATTCTCAATACTTCAATAGCCTCATTTTTCCGTACGACAATAATCAACATTTTTTTGGCCTGCCCGGAATACCATCCTTTACAATCTACTACTGTAACCCCGTGTACAAAACTTTCCGTAATCCTGATAGCTACCTCTTCATACTTTTCCGTAAAAATAAATAACTGAGCGGATTGTTTTTTACCTGTAAGCACAAAATCAATGGTAAATGAAGTAACTCCCATTAACACATACCCATACATTAAGCCTTCAAGATTGAAATTAATGAACAAACTACACGCAATAATTCCGCAATCACAATACATGATCATCTTACCCGGACTTACATTTTTGTACTTTGTGATAATCATGGCTACAATATCAGTCCCGCCTGTACTGCCTCCGTTAGATATAGCCAATGCAATTCCCACTCCGGTTAAAATACCGGCAATAATTGCACTCATAAAAACATCCTTCACTACTCCCACCGGGAAAAGAGGTTGTAAAATCCCCAAAAGGATAGAACTCATAATGATGGCATATACTGTTTTTACTCCAAATTTCGGGCCCAATACCTTTATCGCAATGGCTAACAGCAAGACGTTGACCAACAGATAAGTAACTGCAACCGGTACATGCTGACCCGTCAGGTAATACACAATAGTACCTATACCTGTAGCACCCCCTCCGACAATTTTATGCGGAATCTGAAAAGCTGAAGCTGAAAAACAATACAATGCGATTCCCAGAGATATAATCAAATAAGACTTTATCTCTCCAATCAGTTTTTTCTTACTAATATCCATTTTATTTTTTCAATTTAGCCCAAGTATCTTTTAAACCCACAGTACGGTTAAACACAATTGCACCTGCCTGGGAATCCTTATCCACGCAGAAATATCCCAAACGCTGAAACTGAAAGCGATCTCCCGGTTTCGCTTCTCTTAAACCAGGTTCTACCTTACAGCCTTTTAATACTTCCAAAGAATTCTCATTTATAAATTCTTTAAAATCCACCTCTTTATGTCCGGCCGGATCTTCATCTTTAAACAGACGATCGTACAGACGCACTTCTGCATCTATGGCTTCAGTAGCGGAAACCCAGTGTAAAGTACCTTTTACCTTCCGGTTGCTGGCTTCCGTTCCACTCCCGCTTCTGCTTTCCATATCGCACATACAGTGAATCAAGACTATATTTCCGTCTGCATCTTTTTCCACACTTATGCACTTTATAATATAAGCTCCTTTTAAGCGTACTTCTCCGCCAGGCGTCAAGCGGAAAAACTTTTTCGGGGCATCTTCCATAAAATCGTCGCGTTCTATATACAATTCCCGGGAAAATGGCACTTTTCTCATTCCGGCATTTACATCTTCCGGGTTATTTTCGATTTCGACCATTTCTGTTTGATCCGGATAATTATCCAGAACGACCTTTACCGGATGCAGAACAGCCATAACGCGCGGAGCTGTCTTATTCAAATGCTCCCTTACACAGTATTCCAACAGGGCAATATCTACCACAATTTCCCGCCGGGCCACCCCCACCTTTTCAGCAAAAGCCCTGATCGATTCCGGGGTATAGCCCCGACGCCTCAAACCCGATATCGTAGGCATACGGGGATCATCCCAACCCGAAACATATCCCTTCTGGACCAGTTCTAACAGTTTCCGCTTACTCATCACCGTGTAATTTAAATTCCGCCGGGCAAACTCAATCTGCCGGGGCCGGTATTCGGTATGGGTTAACTGATCCAGGAACCAATTGTAAAGCGGGCGGTGGATCTCAAATTCCAATGTACAAATAGAATGTGTAATCCCTTCCAGATAATCGCTCTGCCCGTGGGTAAAATCGTACATCGGATAAATACACCATTTATCTCCTGTACGGTGGTGTTTACTGAAAAGAATACGGTACATAATCGGATCTCTCATCAGCATATTCGGAGAAGCCATATCAATTTTCGCCCTCAACACTTTAGATCCTTCCTTAAACTCACCTTTCCGCATCCGGCGGAACAAATCCAGATTCTCTTCTACACTTCTGTCCCGGTAAGGGCTATTCACTCCCGCTTCATTTATCGTTTTCCTCCCGGCACTGATTTCTTCAGCCGTCTGATCATCCACATATGCTTTTCCTTCCAGAATCATTTGCTCGGCCCAACCGTACAACTGATCAAAATAATCGGAAGCATACCGTACTTCTCCCTCCCACTGAAATCCTAGCCATTGTATATCTTCCTGTATGGAATCCGTATATTCAACATCTTCTTTTACAGGATTCGTATCATCAAAACGAAGATTACATTTACCATGATATTTAGCAGCCAATCCGAAATTCAGACAAATCGAGGTAGCGTGCCCAATATGAAGATAACCGTTGGGCTCCGGAGGGAAACGGGTATGAACCCGGCCGCCGTTTTTACCTTCAGCCAATTCTTCCTCAATGATTTGTTCAATAAAATTCAAAGATTTGCTTTCATCTTCAATCTCTGAGATGTGATGATTTGTATCCATATAATATTTATTTATATTTTGAGTCACAAAAGTAAGTAATTTATGAGAGTTTTAAAAGTTTACGTATATTTGCGGCAATGAAAAAATTAATATACATAGTATTCTGTTGCATCTGGAGCCTGCCAGGCTTTGCCCAGGTAATGGATGATTCCCAGTTCGGAGACAATAATGACAACCGTTCTCCTTTTGCAGACCGGGACTCTGTGCCCCAACAAAATGTCGAACATTTCAGGAGAACCTGGAGATGGGCACACGACGGTGTTTACCGTCAGGACATCCCTTTGGATACCACTTTAGATAATATTCATAACTACAATTATATTTTCAGAAAAAGTGTCGCTAATACTTATTTGGCTAATTTCCCTTCTCCTTATATTTCCGATATTTTCATTAACCGGACACCTGATCAGGATTTTTTCGCCCTGACCAATATACGGGCTTATCTCTACCGTCCGGTAGACGCACTTTATTTCAATACCACCACACCTTTTACCCAGTTGACTTATTTTACGGGAGGAGGAAAAGGGAAAAACGAAACGATGCTGGACGTATGGCATACGCAGAATATCCGTCCTTTTTGGAATATCGGTTTTCGTTATAACTTAATTTCCAGCGACGGACGTTACATGAATCAAAAATCGAAAGCTTATAATTTCTCCCTTTTTTCTTCATACGAATACGAACGTCTAGCCATTTCTTTCTTTCTCAATCAGAATAATGGGAAATTCAATGAAAACGGTGGAATTACAGATAAGAAATACATTCGGGACACCACTGTAAATGCTGAAAATATTCCCGTCAATTTATCTAATACTTCCAATAGTTACCGGAATTTCAATTTTTATACACAAGTACAGTATAATATTGGAAACCCCAAAGAAGTCATTACCCCTAGCGACACGACAATTACTTATCCGGCAAAAGCTTTATTTTCTGCTAAAATAGAAGACAATATACACCGTTTTAAAGAAGCAAATGTCAACCGGGAATTTTTCCCTGTCACTTATTTGGACACCTTGAGCAGTTTGGATATTCAAAGCGACAAAATATACGAAATTACCACCAAATTTGTCGTCAATGAACATCCGAAACACAAATATTTGCCGGGGGTATATGCAGGCCTCAATTATAAATACCTGGATTACAGCGGAAGAACCTCTTTGGACACCGTGAATAATTATGGGAAAAGTAAATATAGCGGCATTTGGTTAACCGGAGGATTGTTTAACATAGATAGCACTGCTATCTTTAATTTCGATGCCAGCGCCCGTCTGTGTTTAGTCGGAGATTACGTAGGAAATTTTACTATTGAAGGTTTTATTCAACAATATTTCAATAAAAACAGAAATTCTTTTGTAAAAGTAAATGCTTTGATCGAATCAAAAGCCGTCAATCATTTTTTTACCAGCTATATCGGGAATCACGATTATTGGGAAAATAATTTTGACAATATAAAGACGATGAATATCGAAGGAAGGTATGTCAATAAAAAACTCCGTACAGAAGTGGGGATAGCCTGGTCGAATATTATTGATTATGTTTATTTCGATACGACTTCTATGCCTGTCCAAAGTTCCAAAGCATTAATGGTCCTCACAGCCTGGGCAAAACAGAATTTCAAAGCCGGTAACTTTCATTTTGACCAAACCGTGTATGTTCAGAAAAGTACTCAGGAAGATATTTTATCACTGCCGTTAGTAGCTTTATATTCTCATAATTATTACGAAAATGCCTTCTTTAAAAAGGCACTTAAATTCTGTGCGGGTATCGATTTATTTTACAATACGAAATTCTACGCAGATAAATACAAACCATCCACCATGCAATTTTATAACCAAAGAGATGAAAAAACAGGTGGCTATCCTAAAATAGATGTATTTATAGATTTCGCCATTAAACGGGCTCACCTTTTCCTGAAATATGAACACCTCAATTATTACTTTACAAACGGAGAATATTTCAGTGCCTTAGACTATCCGATTAATCCGGCTATGTTTAAATTCGGATTGAAATGGAATTTTTTTGACTGACTTTTGGTTTTTATATAAATTTTGTATAAAGCAAGGGATTTTCCTGTCTCTTCTGCAAAGCACTTTTTTAGATTTGCCAATATTTTCTTATCTTTACCCTATGCAATTGAAGAAAATAGTCATATACACTATCCTTTTTCTTTGCTTTTCCTGTAAAGATACAAAGGAAAAAAATCCTGAATTTATAATTCCGGCTCCTTTATCTGTCGAAAAAATTCTGACAAAAGGTTTTCTCGACATATCTACCTTTTATTCTACTACTGATTATTATGTATACAAAGGGATTACTCGGGGGTTCCATTACGAACTGGCACAGGACTTTGCCAATTTTCTGGGGGTCAGGCTCCGGGTATTGGAAGTAAATAATGATATTGACACTGCCATTTCCAGGCTTCACCAGGGCAAATACGATCTCATTGCCGTAAGTATAACAGAAACTCCGGAGCGGAAAGAAAAAATTAAATTTGCCCAGCCTTTTTTCAAAACAGGGGAAGTATTGGTACAAAATAAAAAGAAAGCAATACAAAGGCTAGAAGAACTGAATGGAAAAACCATTTTCATTAAAAAAGATGCCCCCTGTAAAAAATTACTTTCCCAAGTCGAAGATTCTTTACACATCCGGATCAAAATTTCAGAAGTTACAGAGTATTCTACCGAAGACCTGCTCCATCTGGTAGAAATCGGAGAAATAGAGTATACAATTACCGATGAAAATATAGCGGCCGCCCTGAGTATTTCTATGAAAAATCTGGACTATTCCCTGCAGCTGTCGAAAGGAATTTCGATTTCCTGGGCTACAAATCCGGAAAATAATATTTTAACCGAAGAAATAAATGAATGGCTGAAAGAAGTCAAGAAAAACGGAAAATTGAATTTTCTATATAAACGTTACTTTAACAACCGGAATTCAGTACCTCACTCTGCCTCTAAATATATACTATTGAAGAAAAGCGATCTCTCTCCTTTCGATGAAGAATTGAAAAAGGAGAGCAAAGTACTGGAATGGGACTGGCGTCTTTTGGCCGCTTTAGTTTACAATGAATCCAAATTCGATCCGGAGGCAATCTCTCAAATCGGAGCTTACGGCCTGATGCAGATTACTCCGGAAACAGCTACAATGTTCCGCGTAGACGATTATTTCAGGCCAGACAGCAATATCTACGTAGGAGTCCGCTACCTGGAATACCTCGACCAAATTTTTTCTAAATACCCCTTGCCCCCAGAAGAAAAATTGAAATTTGTACTGGCCTCTTATAATGTTGGAGCAGGTCACGTCATGGATGCCATGCGTTTAGCCCGTAAATACGAAAAAGATCCCTATAAATGGGACCATAATGTTGCTTATTATTTAAAACACAAATCTGAGCCGAAATATTACCGGGATTCCCTCTCCCGAAACGGTTATTGCAACGGACAACAGGCTCATGACTATGTACACCGTGTACTGGAAACCTATAATAATTACAAATATACGAAGTCTTAATATAAATTAAGGGAAAATTGTTTGTACGAATATTGATTTACCATTTTTTTTTACATACCTTCGCATAACGAAACATTTAGGTTTTTTAATTTCATAAGCTCATGCCTTACAGAAGATTACCAAATACAGATGCAGCGAGAATAAGGGCATTAAAAGCAGCCTTGAACAAAGGAGACAGCCTTGATGACATAAACCAGATCGCTTATTCCTTTCCCTTGAAACAAAAAATTGATATTTTTTTACCCAAATTTGAAATAGCTATCACCACTTCGAAAGCAGCCCGGGAAAAACAAATAGAAAACAGCCAGAAATTTACAGAATTAACGAAAAAAGCCCGTCTTTATATTTCACATTTCATTCAGGTATTGAATTTTACCATAGCCAGAGGGGAATTGAAACCTCAGGCCCGTACTTTTTATGGTTTAGATGAAAATGACTCTAAAGTTCCCAGTCTACTGACCGAACAAGAACTTATCCAATGGGGAGAAAAAGTCATCAACGGAGAACAGGAACGCCTGAATAACCGTTATGGAAATCCCATTTATAGTCCGGCCATTGCACTTGTCCGGGTAAGTTATGAAAATTTCAAACAAAGCTATAATTTCCAAAAACAACTTCAGGTGAACTCTTCCCGTTTCAGTTCGGAAGTCGCCCAGTTCCGGGATGAAGCCGACGCTCTGATCCTGAATATATGGAATGAAGTGGAGAATTATTTCACTTTCGAAAAAGACGAAGAGAAAAAAAGACAATATTGTGAAGAATACGGACTCGTATATGTATTCCGCAAGGGAGAGCGGGAAAGATTAAAACGGAAAAAAGCAGCGGAAGATATTACACTAAAACTTCCCTTTTAAGAGCAACAATTTTTCTTTTCCGGTTTATTACATTTATCTTTTAGAGGACATCCTGTACATCCGTCGCAGCAGGAAGGGTTGTTTTTCTTTCTCCACAAACGAATGTTCTTCCATACAACCCAGGCAACCGTCACAATAAGTATAATATAAACCCCAATCAATTGCATAAATTTTGTTATCCTTTTTTAAAATACAAGAAAGCAAATTCTCTTCCCCGGCTGTCCCTCAATTTTATACGGTAAGTTTATCCAAACGTCTGTGCGGCCAGGTATTTTAAGGGGAAAAACCGTCTTTATTCCTCCGGAGTCATTACCATAAGCGTCCGATCTGGTATACGCAAAACGAAACAATCCAGGCCAGAGCAGTAGTATAAAACATTGTAAAAAATGCCCATTTCCAGCCCGCTTCTTTCCGGATAGCTGCAATGACCGCCATACAAGGAAAATAAATCAAGATAAAAAGCATAAAACCATAAGCAATCAAAGGGGTAAAAAGAGGTTCGCCCTCTGCATTGGTTTGCTTTTGTAATTTCTCTGCCAGGTTCTGTGTATCCACTTCTCCTGTCGTCTCTGCATGATAAAGTATTCCCATAGAACTGACGACAATCTCTTTAGCAGCCAATCCTGTAATAATACTAACTCCCATTTTCCAATCAAATCCCAAAGGAGCAATCACCGGTTCTACAGTTTTCCCGATGCGTCCGATATAGGAATGCTCCATTTGTTCAGCACTTTGTTTTTCGTATCCGGGACGATGCGGGAAATACCCCAAAGCCCAGATCAAAATAGAAGCAAAGAGAATTATAGTGCCCATCTTTTTCAAATATTGACCTGCTTTTTCCCACATGTGGAATACAGTATTCCGCATTGTCGGCATACGATAAGGGGGAAGCTCCATCACAAAAGGATCGCTGGCTTTATGAAACAGCAACTTTTTCAATACAATAGCGGTCAATACCGCTACAGTTATTCCGATCAAATACAATGACAGCAACACCATGCCCTGATTAGAAGGGAAAAAAGCCGAAACCAATAAAATATAAACCGGTAAACGGGCACTACAAGACATAAAAGGGATAATCAACATGGTTATCAAACGCTCCCGACGGCTTTCCAAGGTCCGTGTTGCCATGATAGCCGGTACATTACAACCGAAACCGATAAGCAAAGGGATAAACGACTTTCCGTGTAAGCCGATTTTATGCATTAACCTGTCCATTAAAAAAGCCGCACGGGCCATATAGCCTGTATCTTCCATCAACGAAATAAAGAAAAATAGAATAAGGATATTCGGTAAAAAAACAATGACCCCTCCGACACCGGCTATAATTCCATCCACAATCAAATCGTTCAAAGGTCCTGCAGGCATATTTTCCGATACCCAACTTCCTAACCAGTCGACCCCTTCCTGTATCCAATCCATTGGATAACTCCCTAATGAAAAAGTTGCCTGAAACATTACCCACATAAAAAGAATCAATACCGGAAAACCTAACCATTGGTGAGTCAATACAGTATCAATAGCATTCGTCAATTGTCTTTTATCTTTATCCCCGACAATATATGTTTCCTTTAAAGCACCACGGATAAATCCATATTTCGCATTGGTTATAACCGTACACGTATCCTCTTTATACTCTTTCTCTAAAAATGTAATACATTTCCGGGCGACTTCTCTGATTTGATCATAATTCGGAAGATGACTCAATATTTTTTTTACAAGAGAATCGTTTTCAATCATTTTGATAGCCAGATACCGCGGAGCAAATTTATCTGTAATGGTTTTATTCGGTACAATAGCTTCTTTTACCTTGTCAATTGCCGCCTCGATATCTGCGCCATAATTGATATGAATATGACGGCAGTCCTCGTTCTTATCTTCAAATACTTCGATAATCTTATCTAAAACATTATCAATACCTTTTCCCGAACAGGCTGTAGTGGGAATAATAGGAAAACCCAACAATTTCCCTAAATACTGATAATCCAAAGTCGCGCCTTCTTTCCCCAGTTCATCATACATATTCAAAGCCATCACGACTTTAATATTCATATCAATTAACTGTGTTGTCAGGAAAAGATTTCGTTCCAGATTTGAAGCGTCCACTATATTCAGCACAATATCCGGGTGGCGGTCGGTAATATAAGTCCGTACAAATAGTTCTTCAGGTGTATATTCAGTAATGGAATAGGTACCGGGCAAATCAATCAAATTAACGGTATAATCCCGGTGTTTAAATACAGCCTCTTTCGCATCCACTGTCACACCGCTATAATTCCCTACATGCTCCCTTAAACCAGTGGCCCGGTTAAAAAAAGAAGTTTTTCCACAATTCGGATTACCCACCAATGCGATTTCTATGGTATTGGTTTTTTCCCGGATAACATTCTCCACTCCTTCGTCCAGAAAAGTTCCGTTATAGGAAGCATCATCCGAATAAGCAGAGGAATAATCGGTGATATCCATCACTTCGATTAGTTCTGCCTCACTCCGACGCAAAGAAATGTGACCATCCATTAATTTATATTCGATAGGATCCCGTAAAGGCGCATTTTTAATTACGGTCACTTTCTCCCCTTTTACAAATCCCATCTCGACAATCCGATTCCGAAAACTACCGTGCCCATGCACTTTGACGATCACACATTCATTCCCCGTTGGAATGTCAGCCAGCCGTAAAAAACGATTCTCCATTCCTAATAATATTACGCCGCAAAAATAGTATTTTCAAGTAACATTTGAAATCCCTATTTATAGGGATAAGATTGAATAAAAAACCGGGAGCAAACTCTCGCCCCCGGTCTTTAAGCATTACATATACAAATCCCGTTCTCCGGCCGTGATCCGTTTATAATAATTCAGGAAAGTCGGTAATAATTTTTTATCGGTAAAAAAACGAGCATGTTCTATTTCCTGCAATTCCCGCTGAATCAAACGCTCTCCGGCCTCTCTGGTTGCCGCAGAAGCATAGTCGTTGAGATACTCCCGGAAGGTAAGCACAGCATTCAATTTACAAAACTTTCCTTCCACCCCTTTCTCCAATAAATTCATAATCTTATCTCCCGTCCGTCCGCAACGATAACCTGCAGTACAAAAAGAAGTAATATAGCCATCTTCAGCCAATTCCCGTATCACTTCATCCAGGCTTCTCTGATCTCCCAACATAAATTGTACCTTATCCGCATTTTCTTCCTGCAATTTTTTACCTGCGTAAGCTCCGATTCCGATTTTAGAAGAAGCATCCGTTTGGGTACAACCGTAGTTGATAATCTCTCTCCTCAATTCAGCTCTCTCCCGGGCTGTTACAATCAAACCTGTATACGGTACAGCCAATCGTAATACCATTACTAAACGTTTAAATGCAGTATCATTCACCAGATAGGGTGAATTTTCACTAAGGAAACTTCCCGGCGCCGGCTGCATGCGGGGGAAAGATATTGTATGAGGCCCTATTCCGAACTGCCGTTCCAGATCATGGGCGTGCTCCACCAGGCCCATCACTTCAAACTTCCAGTCGTACAGACCAAAGAGAGCCCCGATAGCTACGTCATCTATTCCGGCATCCATAGCCCGGTGCATGGCATACAATCTCCAACGGAAATTTCCCTTTATAGTATTCCCCGGATGCAGCTCCGCATAACGTCCGGGGTGATAAGTCTCCTGAAAAACCTGAAAAGTTCCGATTCCTGCACGCCACAATTTCCGCAAATCCTCAACAGACATCGGGGCTGCATTTATATTCACCCTGCGGATATTATTATAACCGTTCCCCGTAGGAGTGGGCCGCTTCACCGCATATATAGTCGAAATGGAATCGGCTATATAATCCGCATCACTTTTGGGATGTTCCCCATACACAGCAATCAAACGTTTATGCCCTTCATCAATAATAGCCTCCGTTTCCCGATATATCTCTTCAGAAGATAATACATGCCTTTTTTCCTCCGGATTATCGCTGCGGAAACCGCAATAAACACAACGGTTTACACACAAATTGGAACAATACAAAGGAGCAAAAAAGACGATACGGTTGTCGTATACCCGTTTTTTTACTTCCAGGGCAGCTTCCCGCATTTCTTCCAATAAGGCAGGATCCGTTACATTTAATAATACGGCGGTCTCTTCGGGAGTAAGCAACTTTATCGACAAAGATTTCTGTAAAATATCCCGGACTTTTTGAGGGTCCGGATGTGCTTGCTGCTCTAAATGAATCCGGATCTTTTTCTCATCTATAAAATCTTTCCCTTTCACCAGGTACTTATCGATTTCATTTTGCCGTATAACTTGCTTTACCCAAGCTTGTACTTCCATAACCAATTAGTATTTAAGTCTGACAACCATTTTCTGGTTCTCTGATTATTTTATTGAAATAGTATTAGTATACCTTCATACTTTTCCGTCTTCCCAGCATCTTTGTTTCAAAATTTGCGACATCGCTTATTTTTCCGAAAAAATCTTCCAGACACACCTTCATACATTTTACAAAGATTATCAATAATTTCCGAAAGCTGAAACGATTTAACGTTGTTTTTTTCTATCAGCTGATATATTCTTTCTATCCCGTAAACAAGCATCAAACAACAGGAAGATTCCGGAGAATTTTACTCAGTCCGGTTCTTTCCAAAGGAGTATTTTTAAAAAGACGCAAAAAAGTAAATTCATCCATTTGTTCCCAATCTTCTTTGCTTAAATTCAGCCGTTCCAAGGAAGGTAAAAATTCCGGCAACCGATGAATTTTTGCCCGGCTGTTCCAAGGACATACTTCCTGACAAGTATCACAACCAAATATTCTCCGCCCCGCTTTCTGTTTGAGTGCTTCGGGATAGTCTCCCTTATTTTCAATCGTGTGGTAAGAAATACATTTACGGGCATCCAGTTGATAAGGAGTCAAAGCGCCTGTCGGACAAGCTTCTATACACCGGTTACAATTTCCACAATAATTTTTTTCAAAAGGATCACTATAGCGGTCAAATTTTTCCGGTGTAATAATAATTCCGATAAAACAAAAAGAACCTTTTTCCCGGTTAATCAGTAATGTATTTTTTCCCGTCCAGCCTAATCCGGCCCGTCTGGCCCACTCATGTTCCAATACAGGTGCAGAATCCACAAAACATCTTCCCTTTATCTGTCCTTGTAATTGCTTCAATTTTTCTTTGACAACGATATGATAATCTTTTCCATAGGCATACCGGGCAATGAGCGGAATTTTTTCCGTTTGCCGGAACGGATGGAAATAATTGGTAAGCGTAACAATTACAGATTGCGCATGCTCTACAAGTAAACAGGGATCTTCCCTTTTCTCGACATTCCGTTCCATATAAGACATACCGGCCTGACACCCTCTCTCCAGCCACAATCGTAAATACTGCACTTCCCGCACTAATTTTTCAGAACGGGCTACCCCTACGGCATCAAACCCAAGCCCTCTGGCCCTCTGGCAAAAATCTTCCAGTTTTACTATTCCTTCCGGATCAGATATCATATCCCAATTCCAACTTGGCGACATCACTCATCCGCTCAGGGCCCCAAGCCGGCTCGAAAACCAAATTCACCGTGACGCTCTCTATCCCTTCTACCTCCATGGCTACATCGTGAACTTGCTGTACGATTTCATCAGCAATAGGACAGCCCGGAGCTGTCAAAGTCATGTCGATAATTACTTCCGCCGGCTTTACAAAATGAATATCATAAATCAATCCTAAATCCCAGATATTTACAGGTATCTCCGGATCGTAGACCGTGGAAAGTTTCTCTATAATCAAATCCCTCATCAAACTTGCAGCCATATTTTTAATGATATTAAATTAACGGAAAATCAATGTTTAGCAGAAAAAGCAATAGCATACATTTTTATCTGTTTTACCATAGATAATAATCCATTGGAACGGGTGGGAGACAAATGTTGCGTCAGACCGATTTCGTCAATAAATTTTAAATCAGCCTTCGCAATATCTGCCGGTTTTTGGCCCGAAAATACCCTGACCAATAATCCAGCGATCCCTTTTGTAATAATGGCATCACTATCCGCCGTAAAATAAAGCAGCCCGTCCCGCAATTCAGCATGAAACCATACCCGCGACTGGCAACCTTTTATCAAATTATCATCCGTTTTATGCCGCTCGTCCATGCCAGGCATAGCCGTGCCAATTTCTATCAGATAAGCATATTTATCCATCCAATCGTCATAGACCGAAAACTCATCTGTAATCTCTTTTTCTAATGTCTCTATTGTCTTCATAATTATCTATTCTCCAGAGTAGGCCTGCCTGCTTTATAATTCTCCGGAATACTTATACCTTAAACATTTTTCCTACTTTTTCCACTCCCCGGCAAAAAGTATCTATTTCTTCTTCTGTATTATACATCGCTAAAGAAGCGCGTACCATTCCCGTAACCCCAAAATGCTGCATAACCGGTTCTGCACATAACTGTCCGGTCCGTACAGCAATCCCCATTTTGTCCAGCAAAAGCCCCATATCGGAATGATGAATATTTCCTACTGCAAAAGAAAGGACAGAAGACTTACAATCTGCTTCTCCAAAAATCCGCATTCCCGGAATTTTCTTCATCTGTTCTATGGCATACTGTAGCAACTGATGTTCATGTGCTGCGAAATTCTCTATCCCGATTGCCTCCACATATTTTAAAGCCTCGCCTAAACCGATAATACCGATAAAATCAGGAGTCCCTGCCTCAAATTTAAACGGGAGCTCATTATAAGTCGTTTTTTCAAAACGCACTTCTTTTATCATCTCTCCTCCCCCCTGCCAAGGCGGCATTTGATCCAGTAATGTTTCTTTTCCATACAAGACTCCTACTCCTGTCGGTCCATAGATTTTATGTCCGGAAAAAACAAAAAAATCACAGTCCAATTCCTGTACATCTACCGGAATGTGCTGTACGGCCTGAGCTCCGTCCACCAAAACCTTTGATCCGAACCGATGCGCCAGGGAAATAATTTCCCGTACAGGATTCACTGTTCCCAATACATTCGAAACGTAGGCAACTCCGACCAACTTTACCCGTTCCGTCATAAGACGACGAAAAGCCTCCGGATCCAGTTCTCCCTTATCCGTAAAGGGAACAACTTTCAAGACAGCCCCTTTCCGTTCGCATAGCATCTGCCAGGGTACAATATTGGCATGATGCTCCATTTCTGTCACTACAATCTCATCCCCCTCCGCAATAAAAGCTTCGCCAAAACTATAGGCAATCAAATTAATACTCTCCGTTGTTCCCCTTGTAAAAATAATCTCTTTTTCCGAAGCTGCACGCATAAAACGCTGTACAATACGTCGGGTCTCCTCATTCGCATCGGTACACACATTACTGAGATAATGTACGCCCCTATGCACATTGGAATTATATTTCAGGTAATATTCGGTCATTTTTTCAATAACCTGGTACGGACGCTGACTGGTAGCTCCATTATCGAGATACACCAAAGGCTTTCCATATACTTTTTCTCCCAGTATCGGAAAATCCTGCCGGATTTTATTTACATCAAACATGATCGGTTAAATTTAATTCCTTACCGTATATCGTCCGTTTCTCTATCCACTGCTCTTCAAAATCTGCCCCTCCTGCTTATTTTTTACACTGCATCATACAATTGTGACATTTTGAAAATTCGCCCCTCAACCGTTTATCTATTAAATCATCTATTTTTACGCGTAAAGGCTCCAGTTTTACCCGTTGAACAATGTCATGGGCAAACCCGAACATCATCATCATCCGGGCTTCTGTCAGACTAATGCCACGGGAACGCAAATAAAACATAGCTTCTTCGTCGATTTGCCCTACAGTAGCCCCATGGCTGCATTTTACGTCATCCGCATCAATAATTAATTGAGGCTTGGCATTTACCCGGGCAGAATCCGTCAATAATAAATTATTATTCGCCTGATACGCTTCTGTTTTCTGAGCATCCGGTTCTACCCGTATACATCCGGAAAAATTAGCCAAAGACGAATCGTCCAGCACCCCTTTGAAATGTTCATTACTGTTACAATGAGGAGCAATATGGTCGATATAGGAAAAATTATCTACCTTCTGACTTTTATCCAAAATATAAATTCCATATAAATGACATTCTCCCCCTTTTTCAGTTAAGGCAATGTACTGATTATTCCGGATCATGCCTCCGTATAATGTAACCATATTACTTTCGAAAACGGCATTTCTCTTTTCTGATACAAACAGGGAATTGATCTGAGAAGCCCCCAGATGCTGATTTTGTACCTGATAATAATCCAGATGGGCCCCTTCCCCCGTAAACACCTCGGTCACATTATTCATCAGAAAATAATCCTCCGACAAAGTATGATCACATACGAGTAATGTAGCCTCCGCTCCTTCTTCCAGAAGAATCATATTCCGCTGATAGGCCATTAAATCAGCTTTAGCCCGTAACAGATTTACGATTTGAAGAGGACGTTTCAACTTTACGCCTTTCGGAATATATACAAATACACCGTCCTGGGCAAAAGCTGTATTTAAAGCAACCAACCCGTCTTTAGCCGCTGCAGGCGCATATTTATTGTAATGGACAGCAAATAATTCCGGATATTTTAAACTGGCTTCCTGAAAACTGCATACAATTACGCCTTCCGGAATTTCAGCCTTCTTATTTTCTTTAAAATACCAGCCATTGACGGTAAATATCAAATCTGTAGCGAGTTCGGGTACCGCACAGCGGAATACTTCATTTACATCTACATCCTGAGGAATGTATTTTAATACAACCTTGTAATCTCTTCCGAATACCGGTAACAAATCTGTATATAAATAATCCTCTGTTTTAAAAGGAATACCTCCCAATGCTAAAAAGTTGTCAAAAGCCTCTTTCCGAAAGGCATTTACTTCTTTTCCACACCCGGCTTCTATCAAGGAGTATCCTTCTTTAAAAAGCGATACGAAATCATTATTTATTTTGTCAATTCCAGTCATATATTTTACATTACCAGTTCTTCTATACGCTTCTGCCTCCCAACGGATTTAACATCAGGATTTTTTCATCTCCTCTTTAATCCAGTCGTAACCATGTTTTTCCAGTTCAGCGACCAACTCCTTCCCGGCCGTTTTCACAATCCGCCCGTCATATAAAACATGAACCACATCCGGAACAATATAATCCAATAAACGTTGATAATGCGTAATTACAATCGTAGCATTATCCGGTTTCTTCAATTTATTTACACCCTGTGCAACAGTCCGCAAGGCGTCTATATCCAAACCGGAATCCGTCTCATCCAATATGGCCAACTTCGGTTCCAGAACGGCCATTTGGAATATTTCGTTCTTTTTCTTCTCTCCACCGGAAAAACCTTCATTCAATGAACGATTTAAAAGCTTACTGTCAATCCCCACCAATTCCATTTTTTCCCGGATCATTTTTAAAAATTCACCAGCGGGATAAGGAGGTAATCCTTGATATTTCCGGTGTTCGTTGACTGCAGTTTTTAAAAAATTTACAGTACTGACTCCCGGTATTTCCACGGGATATTGAAAACTCAAAAAGATACCTTCCCGGGCACGGTCTTCTGCCGGCAGTTCCAACAAATTTTTCCCGTTAAACTCTACTTCCCCCTCTGTTACTTCAAAACGTTCCCGCCCTGTCAATACGGCCGACAAGGTACTTTTTCCAGCTCCGTTTGGCCCCATTATTGCATGAACTTCTCCGGCTTTTACTTCCAGATCTATTCCTTTTAGTATTTCTTTTCCGTCTACGACGGCATGTAAATTCTTAATCTTTAACATAACATTTGAATTGAAATGATAATTGGAATCTGAATTCTATTATCCTGTATATTCTTCTTTTATTTTTGTTTATCCTACGCTTCCTTCTAAACTGATCTGCAGCAATTTCTGTGCTTCCACGGCAAATTCCATGGGCATTTTGTTGATCACATCTCCTGCATAGCCTTTGATAATCAATCCCACGGCATCCTCAGTTGAGATACCGCGCTGGTTACAATAAAAAATCTGGTCCTCCCCGATTTTAGAAGTAGTAGCTTCATGTTCCACTTGGGCAGTAGAATTCTCAATTTCCAGGTATGGGAAAGTATGTGCTCCACATTTATCCCCCAATAAAAGCGAATCGCATTGGGAATAATTTCTGGCATTCTTACAAGACTTCACCACTTTCACTTTGCCCCGGTAAGCATTACTGCTGTATCCTGCCGATATCCCTTTCGACACAATCCGGCTTCGGGTATTATTCCCGATATGAATCATTTTTGTTCCCGTATCGGCTTGCTGGTAATTATTGGTTACCGCAACCGAATAAAATTCACTTACCGAACCATCCCCTTTCAAAATTGTACTGGGATATTTCCAGGTAATCGCTGAACCCGTTTCTACCTGTGCCCAGATCAAACGGGCATTTTCTCCCCGACAAATCCCCCGCTTCGTAACAAAGTTATAAATTCCTCCCTTTCCCTCTTTATCCCCCGGATACCAGTTCTGTACAGTACTGTACTTGACTTCAGCATTCTTCTCTACAATAATTTCCACAATAGCAGCATGCAATTGGTTTTCATCCCTCATAGGAGCTGTACAACCTTCCAGATAACTCACATAAGACTCTTCTTCTGCAACAATCAATGTCCGTTCAAACTGTCCGGTTTTCGCGGCATTGATCCGGAAATAGGTGGATAATTCCATCGGACAACGTACCCCCTTGGGGATATAGACAAAAGAACCATCACTGAATACTGCAGAATTCAATGCAGCAAAGAAATTATCCCCATAGGGAACAACTGTACCTAAATACTTTTTTACTAAATCCGGATGATTCTTTACGGCCTCTGAAAACGAACAAAAAATAACTCCTCTCTCCGCCAAAGCTTCCTTAAAAGTAGTCTTTACTGAAATACTGTCCATAACTGCATCCACAGCTACTCCCGACAGTGTCTTTTGCTCATTCAAAGGAATTCCCAATTTATCAAAGGTAGCCTTCAACTCCGGATCGACATCCTCCCACTCTTTTTTCACCTCCTGCCTGGGAGCTGCATAATAAATAATGTCCTGGTAATCAATTCCCGGAATATTCAACTGTGCCCAACGGGGCATCTTCATCGTCAACCATTTCCGATAAGCCTTTAAACGAAATTCAAGTAACCATTCCGGTTCTTCTTTCTTAGCCGATATGGTTCGGATCACCTCCTCATTCAATCCTTTCCCGATTGTATCCGTCTCTACATTTGTTACAAAACCGTACTTGTATTCACTAGCTGTAACTTCCTGCAATATATTATCCTGTTCTTTAGCCATAAAAATTCTTTGCTTCCAGATTTACGATTCCAATAGATAAAACGTTATCTTTTTCCCTGTCCACTTTTCTTCAGCCTCATTTTCTGAATTCTGCAAAAATACAAAAAAATATCTACTGCTATACTTTCCATCAATAGATATTCTTTATCCATTGATACTCCGGTTCTATTCCAAAGAAAAAGAGAGAAACATTTATACAGTTTTTATTCCGGAAATTCCGAACCTTTATTTTTTACATTATCTTTATCGCCTGAATGTCTAAACATTTTCACGTTTATACATACAAACCAGTTTGTAAACAGATATGGAGAATAAAAATTATACAGAACTTTCTTCTTTGGGAGAATTTGGCTTAATCGATCGCCTTACCCGACCTATCGAATTGAAAAATAAGTCCACTTTAAAAGGAGTAGGAGACGACGCTGCTGTGTTGGATTACGGCGACAAAAAAATATTGATGAGTACGGACATGCTCATTCAGGGTATTCATTTTGATTTAACGTATACTCCCCTCAGGCATTTAGGCTACAAAGCAGTTGCATCCAATGTAAGTGATATATGTGCTATGAACGGTATTCCCCGGCAAATCACAGTATCTCTGGCGGTCTCCAATCATTTTTCCGTAGAGAGTCTGGAAGAATTATATGCCGGAATTTATCTGGCCTGTGAACGTTACGAAGTGGATTTAGTAGGAGGGGACACTACTTCTTCTCAAACCGGCATGTGTATCAGCATTACCATCTTGGGAGAAGCCCGGACAGAAGATATCGTATACCGCCATACAGCAAAAGAAAACCAACTGATATGCGTAAGCGGAGATCTGGGGGCGGCCTATATGGGACTTCAACTATTAGAAAGGGAAAAAGCCGTCTTTGCGGATCATCCGGAAAATGTACAGCCGGACTTTAGCGGATATGAATATATATTAGAAAGGCAACTGAAACCGGAAGCAAGAGTGGATATCCTAAGAGGGCTGAAAGAAAAAAATATCCGCCCGACCGCTATGATCGATATTTCGGATGGCCTGGCCTCAGAAATTATGCACATATGCAAGGCTTCCCAGGTGGGATGTACTATTTATGAAGAAAAAATTCCGATAGATTACCAAACTTATAAAATGGCTGAAGAATTAAATTTAAATGCAACGGTATGTGCCCTTTCCGGAGGAGAAGATTACGAACTGCTATTTACGGCACCCCTGGACTTATACGACAAACTCACCGCCATGGAGTCCATCAGTGTTATCGGTCACACTTGTAAAGCATCCGCAGGATATACCCTGATCACCCGGGACGGTAATTCTTTCGAACTCAAAGCACAGGGCTGGGTGAATTTCAGTAAACCGGAAAAAAACAGTTGAAAAACTAGTTACCCCACGTCTATTCGGGAAAAAACAATGGAAATAAATAAAACAGAATTAGAGGCATTGTTGCTAAAAATACAGCAGCAATGCGCTGACGGAAACCGGAAAGAACTGACTTCTTCTTTAAGGCAGCTGATGAGAAAACGACAAAACTATTATCAGGAAAGTATTGCTCAGCATGTAGAGGATGCCTTTAGTGACGCTTTATTCAAAATATTGCTCTTGGAACTGGATGAAGAAGAAGAAGAGAGCATTGAAATTGCAGAAATGTCGTATACCGGACTGAGCTCAGTCCTCGACACTACGGCATCTACCGCCGAACATTACCAAAGGCGTCTGTTACTCCTGCATTATTTCAGTGATTACTTTACCGATGCGATCATCGAAATTTTCCTAAAAAAATACCGGAAGGACAATATGCTGGAAGCCCGGAAATTAGCACTGGAATGCCTGGAAAAAATGCAGTTATCGGATTTGTTCTGGCTGGAAGAAAACTGTCCGCAATCTATCGATGATAATATACAGTTGAGTGAAGCCTGCAATGCAATAGAAATGGATCCGGACTGGACAGAAGAAGGGAAAGCAGAAGCAGCTTTATTACACAAAGTGTTGTATGCTTACTTAAAGGCCAAATACAAAAACTGAGAGCCTAAAGCTCTCAGTTAAAGTTTTCCAAATTAATGATTGGAGTTAAATCTTCTTTCTCCTCCACCCCTCTGGAAAGATCTATGTGTATTTCTTTCTCCCTCTTCTCTGGGTCTAGCTTTCTTTACAACAATCTTTCTTCCTTGAAATTCCGTCTCATTAAGGGCATTAATTGCATTCATTCCTTCGGTTTCATCTTCCATTTCAACAAAACCAAAACATTTTGAATTTCCGGTTTCTCTGTCAGTAATCACTTTAGCAGATGTAACAGTACCGTGCTCTCCGAAAAGAGCAGCCAAGTCCTCGCCAGTAGTAGCAGAACTCATTTTTGCAACAAAAATATTCACAATAAAAAAATTAAATTAGTAAAACATGTAGAAGGATACGCAGAGTGATTTTTTTGGTTACAAAGAATAAGTCCGGAATTCTTCTATCGGGGACAAATATAAACTAAATAATTAATACACAGAAATAAAAAAGTCTTATAATTTTACAATGAAAAATATTTTTCATTTTCCTAACCATTTTATTTGCAAATTCAGAAAATCCCACTACATTTGCACACGCAAAAAGACGGTGTCATAGCTCAGTCGGTAGAGCAAAGGACTGAAAATCCTTGTGTCCCTGGTTCGATTCCAGGTGATACCACCTCTTCAAAATCCGGAATATGTATTCCGGATTTTTCTTTATTTCGTCAGAGAGAAAAGTTTGTATTACCCGTTTTAGTGTCTGTTATGAAAATGAAGTTTTTTTACGGTTTCCTCATCGCCATCTTATTGACAAATGGCAAAGCAATAGCCCAGACACCTTTAAAAAATACTAGGGAGCAAATTGCCCTTTTCTTAAAAGATAAAAAAGCAACTGTCGGAGTGTCGGTATTGACTGATGACGATAAAATTATTCTCTACAATAACTCCCTTCATTTCCCTCTTTTGAGTGTTTTTAAATTTCACGTTGCATTGGCTGTACTGGACAAATTAAATAAAGAAAAAATCAGTCTGGACAATACCCTGAGGATAAAATCCGTTCAGCTGCGTCCCCATACATACAGTCCGTTACGGGATAAGTACCCCGGGCAGGATATCACCCTTTCCTTTAAAGAATTATTGCAATACAGCATCTCTCTAAGTGACAACAATGCCTGTGACATTTTAATTGATTATGCCGGAGGTATAACCTCTGTCCAGGAATACATTCAAAAATTGGGTATAAAAGAGTGTTGCTTATCGGCAACCGAAGATTTTATGCACCAGGACAATCAAAACCAGCTGCTAAACCGGAGTACTCCTTTAGCAGTTGTAAAGCTGATGAAAATAGCATATACCAAAACATTATTTGACTCTTCCTATAAAGACTTCCTCTGGCAAACCATGTCCGAAACGTCTACCGGTACGGATAAACTAAAAGGAAAGTTACCTGCAAATGTGTGGATAGGCCATAAAACAGGCTCTTCCGACAGGACAAAAGAAGGGATAAAAATAGCCGACAATGATGCAGGTTTGATTATTTTGCCGAACGGGAGACAATATTACATAGCAGTTTTTGTGATGAACTCCTCAGAGACGGACCAGACGAATGCAGCCATTATTGCCCACATTTCAAAATTGGTATACGACAGTATGGTGCAATAGACCTTCAAAAGGTCCTAGAATGAGGGAATAAAAGCAATATTTCCTCAATTCTAAAAATCAAAAGAAAGTTGTACCGGAGCAGGTGAGTCAGTAAGAGGAGGTTCTTCTGCATGAGAAACACTTAATCCCAACAACCGAATCCTCTTTTCTTCCAAATCGGTTTCCTGCAATAACTTTTTAGCCAAAGGCAATATTGTTTCTTTCGTAAAAAGCGGTTCCTCTACAGTGATACTTTTAGTCTTCAGGGAAAAATCATTGAACTTTATTTTCAGTGTCAATGTACGTCCTTTAAAATCCGACTTCCGAATCCGTTCTATTAATTCGAGGGTAACATGATAGAGTTCAATAATAATGGCAGTACGTTCTCCAATATCAATTTCAAAAGTGCATTCACAACCGACGGACTTCCGTACCCGGACAGCTTCTACAGGCCGCAGATCCACTCCCTGTGCAAAATTATAATAAAGGATACCGTTTTTTCCAAAATTCCGTTTTAACATTTCCGGAGAACAATGCCGCAGCTCTGCTCCGTTATGAATTCCGAGAGAGTGCATTTTCCGGGCGGTTACTTTTCCTATTCCCCAAAACAGCTCGATAGGGAGGGCATCTATAAATTTTTGGGCTTTATCCGGATGAATCGTATAAAGCCCGTCCGGTTTCCGGTAATCCGAAGCAATTTTTGCCAAAAACTTATTATAAGATACACCTGCAGAAGCTATTAATCCCAGTTTCTCCCGAATTTCCTTCTTGATCATACGGGCGATATCCGTAGCTAATTGTAAATTTGATTTATTTTCAGTTACATCCAGAAAAGCTTCATCCAATGCCAAAGGTTCTACCAGATCCGTATACTCATAAAAAATTTTGTGAATTTCAGCAGAAACGGCTTTATAAACATCCATCCGGGAAGGAACAAAAATAAGCTCAGGGCAGAGCTGCAATGCTTTTTGAGAAGACATTGCCGAATGAATTCCGAATTTCCGGGCTTCGTAACTGGCAGCAGCAACAATTCCCCTTTGTGAAGCCCGCCCCACTACCACAGGCTTTCCTCGATATTCCGGATGATCCCGCTGCTCCACTGAAGCATAAAAAGCATCCATATCAATGTGAATAATCTTGCGTTTTTCCATTTTCTACCTCTCCACGAAAGCAAAGATAGCAAATAAATATTCCACTTCTTCAACCTTATATTTCGTTGTATTTTATTCTACAAATTTAGAATGTAGAGGTGAAAAACTTTTAAACATCTATTTTTTCTGTTTATTCAAAACGGACACAGACTTTCCAATAAGGTTCAACTTTTTTCGGAACGGAAATTTTTCAAATCAGAACGGCGCCTTAGCCAATAATCCAGCCAGAGTAAAAATCCAACAGGTAACAAGATAAATCCATAAAAACGCAAACCGGAAAAAATATCGTTTCCTGCTTTTTCTAAAAGAGTTCCGAACATGGCCGGGAGTGGAAAAGAAAAATAGTGAACAAATACATATACCGCCAAAGCCAGCATGACGACAGAAGTAAAAGTGACCAGTATAAAATTCCGCCATTCTTGCCGGCTTTTTTCCCGGTACACCCTTTTCATAATGCGGTCGTTAAAATTTTCTGGCAGAACAGACGTTTCCATCCGCCGGAAAATTTCATGTAAAGCCTTGTCTTTCATCTCTTCTGTTTTCATAACATTCCCTCCATAATTACATACAATTTTTTACGGATCCGATGTAATTTTACTTTTACATTGGCAATACTCAAGCCCGAAATCTCACTTATTTCTTCAATTGTATGTTCTTCATTATAAAATAAACCAATCAGTCCTCTCTCTTCAGGGGTTAATTGTTCCCGGGCCCTTTCCAATTTCCCCAATAATTCTTCGTTGTCTGAATCTTCCAAAGCCTGTTCTACCTTTTCATCCAATACATTATTTATCGTCTGTTCCTCCATATAAAGAAATTCGCATTTCTTTTTACGGGTTGCAGAAACAGCAGTATTGAATGCAATCCGGTACAACCAGGTCGAAAACCGGCAATCTCCCTTAAAAGTATGCAGCACCCGGAAAATTTTAACGAAAACATCCTGAGTCAATTCCTCTGCATCTTCTCTTTTTCTGACAATTTTCAAAATGAGCCAATAAACATGCTGACTATACCGATTTACCAAACGGGAAAAATATTCCGTTTTCCCATCCAATATTTTCTGTATATAGTATATATCGTCCAATTCTTTCATGTCGTCTTTTGGACGCACTTTAACGGATCAGGTTACATTCCAGATAGTAAAATTAAAAAAAAAAAATTGTCTGTCAAGAGTGTAACCTCCCTACGGCAATAGCGTCAAAGAGGCAAAACAAATAATCTTAAAACACAAAATCATGGACTTTACCGCAACAATTGTAGTATTCATAGTATTTGCCACTATTTACGGACTATTCGAACTTTTTGTCCGGAGAAGAGAAAGAATGGCGATAATCGAAAAATTAGGAGATAACATCGATTCTTCCCTGATAGCAAAAGGAAGGTATTTTCCGTTCTTATCAGGAAGCAAAATTTCATTCGGAGCTTTAAAAGCCGGCTGCCTGCTTCTGGGTATCGGTATCGGTATGCTAGTAGGATTCTTTATCTGCAGGGGGTGTATCGACGGCTTCGGAACAGAAGACCATTGGGTATCAAGCAGTTTGGTATCTATGGTCAATGGCGCCAGCATACTTATTTTCGGAGGTATCGGCTTACTGGTTGCTTTTTTCCTGGAATTAAAATACAAGAAGCAGAAAGAGCATTAAATTACAACTGATTTTTAAGCAAATGGGCTATTCCCTTCAAAAGGAATAGCCCCTTGTTTTCCTAAAAAGGATTTTACTTATATAAATTTTCTCTCTTACCCGGAACAAACTACTATTGCTTTTTTATTACATTTTGCAACAGTACAGGTTGGTTCGTTGTAATAAAATCCACTCCTCTGTCCGTCATTTCCCTCATAATCTCTTCTTTATCCACGGTCCAAACATTTACTGTCAACCCCAGATCATGAGCTCTTTTAATCCAGTCCGGATTCTTCTGAAAAACCCGGTAATGATAGTCCAGTCCTGTGCAGCCTGCTGCCTTTGCTTCTTCCGGAGCAAGGTCACCTTCCAGATAAGCTACCTGTGCCTCCGGTAACAAACGCACAATCTCTTTCACAATATATAAACTAAAGGATATATAGTCTGTTTTAGACATTAAACCGGCAGCTTTCACTTTCTCCAACACTTTTTTAACCACTTCTGATTCTTTTTCAGGGGTTGAATGAGGTTTGATTTCCAATATCAAACGGGTTTTCCTCAACTTTTGGGCCGCCTGCAAATATTCATCCAATGTCGGGATTCCTTCCCCATTGGAAAGACGAATCATTTTCAAACTATCGTAAGGCGTATTTTCTATTACTTTACCCTGTACTTTAGCATCGTGAAAGACGAGCAGTTCTCCGTCGGAAGTCATCTGTACATCGAACTCACTTCCGTAACACTTTATTGCAGCCGCTTTCTTCAAAGAAGCAATGGAATTTTGAGCAGCATTCTCCGTTTCCCAGAATCCCCGGTGTGCAATTACTTTCGTTTGAGGTTTTACAGCCCATACCGATTGAAATGCTATCATCATACATGCTGATAATAAAATTTTCATAGTCATATTTTTCTCTTTTTAAATTAAGTATTTTCCCCTGTACCGCAGTCAATGACTTTGGGTTTCTTTTTTTCTATTTCCCTAACGGAAATTCCTTCATTTGACCGATGAAAATTAATGAATATTATCCAAAACAGTTCTTTTCTTTCCTATTTATTTTTTCCAACAAATCTTTTATAAGATAGGAGAGTAAATATTAAAGTTACTAAATAGGGTAACCTCAGGCGAGCAGAAACAGTATAATCTTCTGAGAGGATAACCAAATTCTGTGAATTGCCACAGAGTATAATATTAGGGGGGCCTTAGCGTAGAAGCATCATTCTCTGTTCGCCGCCATATTCCCGTAAACAACACTGCTTACAGGAAATTTAGCCCGATACAGGTCTGAAGAATGATACCAAGGACATCCCCCCTTTTATTTTTACAAGTATAGATTTTTCAGCAAGAACTTAACTGAAAAATTCGCTTATAATTTTAAAATATCTCCCTGAAAACAAAAAGAATTAAAACTTATAAGAAACCCCAAGAGATGCAGTAAATGCATTTGATTTATAATGCCCGCTAAAGGTATCTACCTGAGTAGGAATTACAATATTATTATAGGTATACGATCCATCCCGTCCGATCCCCTGAATATAAAGAAAAGCAAAATCAAACTGCAGATTCCGGTAAGGTTCAAACGATAAACCGGCAGACATCCCGATTTTATTCATTCCCGGCGTTTCCGGATTGTAATTGTTTTTCCGGATAGGACTTTGGTCAAAATATAAACCGGCCCGTACGTCCAAACGTTCCGTAGCTTTATACTGAGCCCCGATACGGGCAATAATCGTATTTTTATAATCTTTATTTGCCTTAATAGGGCTAATACCCAACTCTTCTTCGTTGAAATACACATTCAGAGAATCATAAGCATTCCAACCGACATATTGCAAATCCAAAGACATCTCCCAACGGTCATCCGGACGATAACTCACTCCCAAAGTCGTATTAGAAGGTAAAGGGAGTTCTGCCCGGAAAGATCCCTGATCATATTTGGGTACGGCAAAAGCAGGGGCTAATTTCCCCAATACAGCCATCAAATCTTCTACACTACGGTTTGCATAATCCAAAGTCGCATCCCCTTCTTTAACACGCATTTTAATCTTAGAACGATACGATAATCCTACACTGACTTTTTCAGAAATATCGTACAAAATCCCGATATTGAATCCGGCCCGTACTTTAGCGTGTCCGTCCAAAGTGGCAGAAGCCGGAGGGAATTTATTATCCCGTATGGTTTCTACAAAATATTTTTTTTGCTCTTCGGGTAAAGGTAAACCTTCTATAATATTACCGATCATCTGGAAATCGGCAGTACTCATTAAAGCCCGGGAAAGATTAACGTTCCCGATCGCGAGCATTAATCCGACACCGATACTCAGTTTATCACTGATTTTATAGGAAAGAGTAGGCTGTAATACATAGGATCTCAAAGTAATATCCTGAATCAGATTCACGCCGGCCCAATTTTTAGGCCATTTTAAAGAATTTCCATAAGGCGTTGTCAAACTAATCCCGGCTGCAAAATTATCGTATATTTTATAGCCCACATAAGCATATAAAGGAGTACTTAAAGGATTATCTGTTTTTGCAGAATAACCTTCGTGGCTGTATTTCGCCTTGGCAGAAACAGCAGAAATACCGATAGAAATATCCATATGATTGTCCAGCCAAACCAGCCCTGCCGGATTAAAATGCATACTTTCTGCACCTAATTTCATTGCCGTTCCGACATGCCCCATTCCAGTCTGTTTTGCACTCAATACATTTACCTGATATCCTTCCGCGAATACAGGAATTCCTAAAATACAGGCCATTGCCCAAATTACTAATTTTTTCATTCAACTGTTTTTTCGTTATCTTTTCCAAAACGAAAAAGCGAGAAAAAAGTTTTTTATTTGGTTTTCTTTTTCCCGTTTCTCCTTTTTATTAAAGGTTGCAAAATTAACATTTTATAAGCGGCTTGTTTCTACTTTACGGTATGTTGCCCCTTCCTCCCGTCCCGACTGAATTTTTAATTTCATTTAAAATAGGATTTAAAAAAGTTAAATCCACTGATGTATTTCCTATTTCCGTCATCTTTTTTAATTAAGATCACTCTGTTTCCGAAATGTATAATTAATTTTGTTCCGTTACTTTTATTATTTTTGTACACCTCTCTCCATAAACAAGATATTCGAATGATAAAATTTACACTTACAGAAGATTATATTGAATTAATCCGTTTACTGAAAATTACGCGAATAGCAGAAAGCGGGGGAATAGCCAAAATATTAGTAGAAAACGGAGAAGTAAAACGCAATGGAGTAACCGAACAACGGAAGCGTGCTAAAATCAGAAAAGGGGAAATAATTGAAGTCCGGGGAGAAATCATACAGGTAACAGGAGAATAACGTCTATTTCAAACGTCTTTTTTCTATCTCAAAAGCAATTCTATGACTTTCCAAAGAAGTCTCAATTGAAGTGAGTAAGGCTGAAGCTTTCTGTTTACGGATAGCCTGAAGGAAATCCCCAACAATGTACAAATCAGCCCCTCCGTGATAATTACACTCTCCAAAACTATCTGCAAAATTGAAAACCTCATCTGCTTTACCGGGCAGGAAATAGCGGATAGTCAACTGCTTCTCATCTCCGTAAGCTTCTCCTTTCGTAAACATAATATGTGTTTTCCGTCCTCCTTCTTTCGTAAAAGCATCCATTGAAAAGTTCACGGTCACTTCATCTTCCATCAACATGGAAACGACCTGATGATCGACCACATCGTTATCACAACGATACACACACCTCCCATAAGGTCCCGTTTTTAATTCCTGCATAATAACCGGATCCGGATCAATTCCTTCCGGTATATCAAAATGGCGCAACCAGCGCTTTTGACGATAATACAAACGCAAAGCAGAAAAAGGACATTCCCGCTCTATCAGACAACCGTCCGTACAACGCAGGGTACTGCCGACAGGCGCATTTTTTTCTTTAAACCATTTTAAAGACCCATAAGAACTCACTTCCAAGCACTTTCGCCCGGTAAGCCATACCATAAGATCCAAATCATGGCAAGCTTTGGAAAGAATCATCGGATTCGTTTCCTCCGTCCTTCTCCATAATCCCCTTACAAAAGCATGGGTCATCCGTTCGATCCCCACCCCTTCCACGTGATTAATACTAATAATTTCCCCTAATTCCCCGTTTTCCACAATCTGACGGAATTTCCGGAAATAGGGATGGTATCTCAAAACATGGCAAATTCCGACAATACGTCCGTATACCTGTGCTTTCCGGGCAATATCCTGACACTCCTGCCAGGTTTGAGCAATCGGTTTTTCTAATAAGATATGATACCCTTTTTCCAAAGCCGCTAAAGCCGGCTGATAATGCAAATGATCAGGAGTACACAAAAACACAGCATCAGCCAGAGGAGGATATTCAAAAAATTGTGTCCAGGAAGCAAAACAGTATTCAGAAGGGATATGAAAACGCTCCGCACAATGCTTCCTCCTCACTTCATTCGGCTCTACAACTGCCACAATCTCCATTTCCTCCGGATGTAAACAGGCATATTCAGCATAAGCATTCAAGCGGTTTCCCGCACCAATAGCTGCTACCTTTATTTTTCGTATCTCCATCCGGTTGCCTCTTTAAAATATTAATACATCTCCAACATATTTTTCACAGAACCCAAATAATATACTTTCCAACCTTCCGTAATTTCTTCAAATACTTCTTCCGGGATATGGGTATGTAAAAGCTGTACAATCGTTCCCGGATTCCTTTCTTTTTTCAATTCCAGACGCACGATAGAAGGTTCTTCATTTTCTCCGAAAAACCATTCCTGCACTAAAAGCCGATCCGGCACTATCTCCAGATTCACCCCCGTAATATCACCTTCCCATAAAGAAAAGATATACCCCACTTCTGCCTTCATATCAGCAGGATACCCGCTCCATAGCCCGATCTGGAAAGGATTTGTCAAAGCAGAAAAAACCTCTTCCGGATCCGCCATGATTTTTATTTCGTATTTAAAATCCATGCTTTTTATAATCTTTTAAATAACCCTTACAAAGATACATCCAATTTGCAAATTTCAAATATCCCATTCCCGATAAGCAGTGAGTAAATCCGGCAAATTCCGGGAGACGGGTCTGTGCATAATCTTTTCCAGCAAACTGCCTGCAGCAATTTCTACTGCCTGCTTTGGAAAATAAAGGGGATGTACGTAATTTAAATATTTCAATACCCGGAAAGCATTAAACTGATCAAAAAAACGTTTCAAGAATAATTTCGGAGAAGCACAATTGGCATTCAATTCCTCTACCATTTCTACAAAATTATTTGCTTCCAAAAATCGGGAAAGGCACTTATTCTGCTGCTCCTGACAGATCTTTACCTGTATCCCGTTTACTTTAAACAATTGCGGAATATCCCGGAAAAAAGACTTTAAAACTTCAAAAGCTCCAAAATGATAGGTCACATAATTGCCCCGTTCATTTACGATCTGCCGCACCACCTGTCCTGTCCCAAAAGGAGTACGTTCCGAAATCCGTCCGGCAGGATATACTTTCACCTTATTTAAATGAAAAAAACGTCCTGTAGCTATCAGCTTCTGAATAAAATAGAAATCCTCCCCTGCCTGTTTCTTGTTCATCCCCCCCTGAGC
>JAEXFF010000181.1 GCA_023400335.1 Bacteroidota bacterium | reverse complement strand
ATATACAATTGAACATGAGCCGATAAAGCCGATCGATCTGATGGAAAGGGCTGCCCGGAACTTCGTGGAAAGAATGTTAGAAAAATATCCGTTTGCCCGGAAATTCTGTATTGTGGCGGGGAGTGGCAACAATGGGGGAGACGGGTTTGCCATAGCCCGCCTGCTACAGGGAAAAGGAAAAGAGGTGAGGGTGTATCAGCCGGCTCATTCCGGGATGAGTCCGGATTGTGAAGAAAACCGGAATCGCTGGAAGGGGGCTTACCTGGAAATAAAAAGGCCGGAGGAAATGGAATTTGAAGAAGGGGAAATGATCATTGACGCTATTTTCGGTTCCGGGCTGAACCGGAAGATGGAAGGATTGGCGGCCGGGGTAATCAGGAAAATCAATAAAAGTCCGAATCCAGTGATTGCAGTGGATATCCCTTCCGGATTACTGGGAGAGGATAATTCCCGGAACGATAGGGAGACGATTGTCCGGGCGGATTATACATTTACATTTCAGTTTCCGAAACTGGCTTTTATGCTTCCGGAAAATTATCCTTTTGTAGGAGAATGGGAAGTCGTCGATATCGGTTTGTGCCCGGAAATTATCCGCTCTGTTCCGACAGATTATTTTTATTTATCGGAAGATTTGATTTCAGGAATACTCCCCCGTCCCGGAAAATTTGACCACAAAGGGACGAACGGGCACGGGCTTCTCATTGCTGGAAAGGCTGGAATGATGGGGGCATCTGTGCTGGCTTCTAAGGCTGCAATACGTTCCGGCATCGGATTGTTGAGTTGCCATGTTCCGTTCCGGGAAAGGGAAATCTTACAGATAGCAGTACCGGAAGCTTTGCTGGAGACCGATCGTTCAGACAAGTGTTTTTCCGGAGTGGATAATTTGGATAAATATACGGCTATAGCCATAGGACCCGGGATAGGAAAAGAACCGGAAACTGTAAATGGAATAAAGGAATTGCTTACTCGTTGGAGAGGAAAGACAATATGGGATGCAGATGCTTTAAATATTTTGGCGGAAAACAGTTATTTACTGGATTTGCTTCCCGAGAATAGTTTGCTTACCCCTCATCCGAAAGAATTTGAGAGATTAGTGGGAAAAAGTGAAAATGATTTTGAGAGATTAAATAAATTGAGCATTTTTGCAGACCGTTACCGGGTATATATCGTGTTGAAAGGAGCTCATACCGTGGTGGTGGCACCGGGCGGGAAATATTGGTTCAATACTTCCGGAAATCCGGGTATGGCAAAAGGGGGAATGGGAGATGTTCTGACGGGAGTGTTATTAGGTCTGGTATCCGGCGGTATCCCTCCTTTAGAATCGGCCCTGATTGGAGTGTATGCTCACGGGATGGCAGCGGATATACTGGCTTCGGAAAAAGGAAAGAGGGGAGTGTGTGCGGGGGAAGTGGCAGAAGGGATGGGAAAAGCCTGGCGTATCCTGGAAAAATGAGCGTTTCGGAGTAAGATTTGCAGGCTGGGGAGCCGGTTTTTAATTATAAAACAAAGCTATACATAGGACGGGAATTCAAAATGATAAGAGTATGAAAAGGTTTATTTTAATTTTTATAGCGGTGATGGGGATTTATGCTTCCCTTTTTGCCCAGAAAAGAAAAGAAATTAGTACACCGGTTACTGTAGACTATTGTTTACCCAAAGTAAGTTATCTGTTAAAGGTAAAAATGGAATATACCAAGTTTATTCCGGGACCGTTTCAGCAGTATGCTGAAAAAGAACTAGGCGTAAAGCCAGAAATAACGGTACCCCGCGAACAATGGGATATTATCAGTATAAACATTGAACCCCGTTATGTGGCGGATGAGAGTGCTTCTTATTCCCTGTCGGCGAGCGGGGATTATAATCCGGTACTGTTGAGTTTGAGTCCGGAAGGTTTTCTGGCCGGAGTGGGGGCGGGACCTTTAGCGATAAAGGTTGCAGACCCGGAGGTCACTTATAAGGCTTTTAAACGGGATGTGCAGGACGAGGTGGACATCACGGCTTTGAATACCTATAATCCGTTAAAAGAAGTGTTGGATACCAATTATACCTACCAGGAAATTGACGGGGTCATGAAGAAAATTTGGGATCCGATCATTCGTTATACTTCCAAAACAGAATCGGATGTCATGAATGAAGCGGTGAAGGAGATCTTCCGGATCCGTTCCGAACGGGTCCGGCTGATCGCTGCGGAGAATGAGGTAGCGGACGGAAAGTCGTTGGAGGTTATTCTGAAAGAGTTCGACCGTATGGAAAAAGATTATCTCAGTCTGTTTATGGGAAAGAGTGTGCATCAGTTGGTGGAACGTAGTTTTCTCGTATCCCCGGAAAAGGAAAATACGCCTGTTTTGGCTTTTCGTTTCAGTGAAACGGAAGGGATAGCTGCGAAGAAAAATGTTTCTGCTATCGCGTACAGTCTGGTCGTAGAAAATCTCTTTATCCCTTATAAGAAAGCTGAAGAGACGGCGACGGTGGTTTCTCCGGTTGTGGGAATACAATATCGGATACCGGCTGTGGGGGATGTGAAATTAATACGGGCGAATGAAGAATTACAGCGTTTCAGGGCTGTCATTCCCCAATTGGGCGTCATAAAAACTTTTCCGGTTGACGTCATCGGAAACGAAGGATTAATACTGGAATTTTATCCGGAATACGGTTCTTTAAAAAGTGTGAGTAGAAAATAAAGGACGGATTGCCGGTTGGACAGCGGCAAAAGGGGTCCTGTAACCTATGAAAGTATATTGGTGTTATGGCATGGTGGAGTAACTGGTTCGGTCGTTTTTTAATCTGGCGGATACGCTACGTTAAGGAAAGGAATTTTATTCTTTTTCTCAGCTTGCTTGTCGGTATTGTATCCGGTTTGGCTGCCGTGCTTTTGAAAAACATGGTCCATTATACCCATCTTTTCTTTACGGAACGTTTGCAGGTCGACAGTGGCAGTTTATTGTTTTTTATTTATCCTTTTATCGGGATATGGCTGACTTCCCTTTTCGTCAAATATTTTGTGCACGAAGACATCAGTCATGGAGTTACAAAAGTTTTATATGCTATTTCCAGGCGTAATAGTATGATTAAGCCGCATAATAATTATTCCTCCATGATTGCCAGTACGATCACCATTGGATTTGGTGGTTCTGTGGGAACAGAAGCGACGATTGTATTGACGGGAGCCTCTATCGGCTCGAACCTGGCTCGTTTTTTCCGGATGAACTACAAGGTGATGACTTTGATGATCGGTTGCGGCGCGGCAGGAGCCATTGCCGGTATTTTTAAAGCTCCGATTGCCGGCATTGTCTTTACCTTGGAAGTTTTGATGCTGGATCTGACCATGGCCTCTTTGATTCCTTTGATGATCTCGGCCATATCGTCCTACGTATTGGTTTATTTTTTAATGGGAGATGGGATTGTACTCGATTTTGCCGTACACGAACATTTTGCATTGTCGAATGTGCCTTATTATATTATTTTAGGAGTATTCTGCGGATTTTTGTCTGTCTATTTTATTCGGATGAATATCCGGATCGAGCATTTCGTAACGAAAATAAAGAATCCTTTCCGCAGAGTATTGGTGGGAGGTGCTTTATTGGGATTATTGATTTATATTTTCCCGCCTTTATACGGGGAAGGATATACTTCGCTTCAGGATTTGCTGACAGATAATGCGGACAATATTTTGAATAACACTTACTTCTTTAGTTTGAAGGACAGTGCTTTTATGGTCTTTTTATATATTGTCGGACTGGTTTTTATAAAAGTGATTGCGACGGCTTTGACGAACGGTAGCGGAGGAGTAGGCGGAGTTTTTGCCCCTTGTCTGTTTACAGGAGGAGTAGGCGGATTTTTGATTGCCAATCTGATTAATTTGTCCGGAATCGTGACTGTACCGGTGAGTTATTTTGTATTGGCGGGTATGGCCGGTGTTATGTCAGGAGTCATGAATTCCCCTTTGACTGCTATGTTTTTGATTGCGGAGATTACAGGGGGCTATTCTTTGCTGGTCCCTCTGATGCTGACTTCCGTGGTTGCCCATCTTACGGGGGGAGGAATGGAACCTCATTCCATTTATGCCAGGCGGTTGGCAATGAAAGGGGATTTAATCACTCACAATAAGGATAAAGCTGTTTTGACCCTGATGAAACTCGATAAGGTTATCGAAACCGATCTGAAGACGATACCTGTGGATGCAACTTTAGGAGATTTGGTGAAGGTCGTGTCCCGTTCTTCACGGAATATATTTCCTGTGATCGATTCCAAAGGGGAGTTGCTGGGTATTGTGCTTCTGGACGATATTCGTAAGATTATGTTTAATCAGGATTTGTACGAGGTCACCTATGTGAGGGATTATATGACGACTCCTCCGACTGTCGTGGATGTGACAGATCCTATGGATGCGGTTATGAAAAAATTTGAAGAGACAGGTGCGTGGAATCTTCCTGTCATTCAGGATGAAAAATATATCGGTTTCGTTTCTAAGGCTAAGATTTTTAATACATACCGAAGGGTGTTGCAACACTTCTCAGACGAATAAGCGGTTCCGGAAAACTGTCCGGATCCGGCTTTGGAGATTAGAATATCTAAAGAGAAGAGGGTATGAATGCGAATAATAAACTCGGATACCGGGAAGGTGTCGTTTCCGTGGTATTGAATTTACTGCTTTTCCTGTTGAAATATTATGCGGGGGTTGTCTCTTTTTCTGTAGCCCTTGTTGCAGACGCATGGCATACGCTTTCGGATTCCCTTACTTCTCTGGTTGTGATTTTCGGTATCCGGATGTCTTCCCGCAAACCGGATAAGGAGCATCCGTTCGGACACGGACGCTGGGAACAGATTTCAGCTATTATTATCGCTCTGTTGTTGTCAGTGGTGGGTTTGGAATTTGTAAAGGATTCAATAGGGCGCTTGCATTCCCATGAAACGGCTTATTTTGGGTGGTGGGCTTACGGAGTGACGCTTGTTTCCATTGCGGTAAAAGAGGGACTGGCCCGATATGCTTTCCGGATAGCCCGTATCACGGGTAATGCTTCTGTAAAAGCGGATGGCTGGCATCACCGTAGTGATGCTTTGTCTTCTCTTGTCGTTTTGGGCGGTTTGTTTTTAAGTCCTTATGTCTGGTGGGTTGACAGTGCTTTGGGAATCGTGATTTCCATACTGTTGTTTTATGCTGCTTATGGCATTATCCGGGAAGCTGTCAATAAAATTTTAGGGGAAGAACCTTCAGAAGAACTCCTTTTGCAGGTAAAGGGAATCGTCAGGCAGGAGATGGGTGAAATTGCTTACCCCCATCATTTTCACATTCATAATTACGGGGAGTATGCCGAGTTTATTTTTCACGTAAAAGTTCCGGGTCACCAAACGGTAAAGGAAGCTCATGAGCTTGCAACGAAAATTGAGAACCGGATAGAGAAGGAATTACACCTGACAACAACTATACATGTGGAACCATTAGATTAAATAATTGTAAATCAGAAAATTGGTGATTATTGTATATGAATGTTAATTTATGCTCTAAGCCTTGTTTTTTAATGTAAAAGCTTTACTTTTGCGGAAATTTTAGGAAAACGGTTAAACACAATATATTATGTACTGGACTCTAGAACTTGCGTCGAAATTGGAAGATGCGCCATGGCCTGCATCAAAAGACGAATTGATAGATTATGCTATCCGTTCCGGCGCGCCAATGGAAGTGATTGAAAATCTTCAGGATATCGAAGACGATGAGGAGATTTTTGAGAGTATTGAAGATATTTGGCCGGATTATCCGAGTAAGGATGATTTTTTCTTCAACGAGGACGAGTATTGATAGAACATGCGCTAAAATTTGCTGAAACAATGAATTACGCAAGGAAGGACCACTGCTGAAACGGTGGTCTTTCCCGTTTTTTAGCGGAAGGGTACCCGTTTTATTTCACAGAAATGCTCTGTTCAGAAAAATAAGGCTGTATGATATAACTATTTTTCAGCATCACCGGAACGGGTGGAGCTATAGGGAAGGCTCTTGGAAAAGCCTGAAAAGAATAAAAGCCTGTTGTCCTGTACTCTAACAGAAACAGGCGAAGAGATGAGCAAAGTGGAGTACTGAAGAAGGGAAGAGGGTAAAAGGGCTATCCATTTGTGAAGTGCCCCCAAAAGTTAGACATAAAACTTTTGGGGGGCACTTCATTTGCCGGTAGCCCTTATTTTTTAAGCTACTAAAAATGTAAATAGGCCTCTATGGCTTGCCAGGGGGCGTCCTTTAAAATTACTTTTTTATTTTGATCCAGTAAATAAAGGGTGGGGATAGCATTTAAGTTGTAAAGATTCTGATGGGTAATTTTCTGTCCTGCGTCGTATGCTACAATCCAGGTAGAAGGTATTTCAGACAATTTATTCCGCCACAGCGTCAGATCTGCGTCGGGATATACAGCTAATATCTGCAATTTCTTTTCCTTCAATAGAGTGCGGATAAGGGGAGAAGCGGAGAGCTGTTCTACCGTATGTTTGCATTCCGGGCAGTCGGGATTGTAAAAAATCAGAAGGGTATAAGTTGCGGTAATTCCAGCTAAACGACCGGTTTTACCGGAAGGAAGGGTATAAATAAAATCCGTAGCTTTATTTCCCGGGCGGTTTTTTTTCGCAATTTCCAATTGATGGCGGGGACGGATTTTAGTTACTTCCTCCAGGGCATCTGAGTGGAGAAGGTATTCCAATACGGGAATATAAAGTTCCTCATTCCGTACGGGGGAATTCGGGTCGTAAAGGTATTTCTCGTACAGGCCTGCGATATAAGAAAGCATAGCAGATGAGCCGGCTTGTGCTTTGCGGAGCATGGAATTGATGGCTTTTTGCTGGGTGGGCTGGTCGACGTATAATAAGATTTGCAGGTAATTGGCCAGAGCCTGTTCGCTGACTTCTGGCAAATGAAGAAGAGTACTATCTTGAAAATCAAAATGATCCCAATAATGAATGACCAGGTATTTGGTTCTCTCTTCCGAATTAACCATAACGGAGGGGATTTCCGGTAATTGAAATGTTTTTTTCATAGGAATGTCCCGGGACTGTCCTTGAAGGGAAAGAGAAGAACATACTAAAATAAAGCAGAAGAATAATGTGAAAAATTTCATATCTATTTATTTGTCAAATTTCGTTTGTATTGGACTACGATACAAATATAGGAATATAATGTAGAATTTTGGATTTAAGAGTTTAAAAGATTGACGGTCCTTTGTGCCGGATTAATGCCCGTTATCTTTGGATT
>JAEXFF010000172.1 GCA_023400335.1 Bacteroidota bacterium | reverse complement strand
ATCCACAGAAAGAAAAGGGTATTTTCTGTTTTTCTCTTCGTTTTTGTCCGATCTGATTCATCAGAAGAAAAACTTAAACTATTCTTAAAAATGAGGTAAAAAGGTATATTCCCTTTAAAAATCTTTATTTTAGCCAGCTAACGTTATGTAACTACTGAATTTATAATCGGATCTGAAATGAAAAAAAAGTATGGATTTCTTTTAACATTGCTGGTAATTGTTTTTCAAATTACTTTAGCCGGAACTACCGAAAAGAAAAAGTTATTGACTGACGGGCCTTATCTCCTGCACGAGCAAAATGAGGGGTTGCGTATGATTCGGGTGGATGAGGCCGGAGCATTGAAAGACACGGTCTACAAAATTGTCCCGGCTGATTTTTCGTTTCCGGTTGTATCCCAGGATGGAAAACACCGGTTCGACGTACAATTACATCCTTTTAAACGCCAGCCGTATAAAATATCCCAACCGGAAAAAGTAATGGTCATTTCTGATCCTCACGGGAACCTGGATTGTTTTGTATCTATTTTAAAAGGAGGGGGAGTGATAGATGAGCGTTACACATGGAAGTTTGGAAAAAATCAGTTAGTCATTATTGGGGATGTGTTTGACCGGGGAGAAGATGTATTACCTATCTTTTGGCTGATTTATAAATTGGAACAGGAGGCGGAGAAGACTGGCGGACGGGTGAGTTTTATGCTGGGTAACCACGAGGAAATGGTGTTGAGGGGCGATTGCAGATATACCAAAGACAAATATAAAGAGCTGGCAAAACAATTAGGACTTTCTTATGAGGAACTCTGGAGGCAAAATTCTGAATTGGGGAGGTGGCTGGAAAGCCGGAATCTGGTTCAGATCATTGGAGATAATTTTTTTGTACATGCCGGTTTAAGTACTGATTTTTTAAAAAGGAAAGAGCCTTTATCTGCCATCAATGAAACAGCAGGCGGTAATCTTTTTTTGAACCGGGAACAACGTAAAAACAATTCGGATTTATCGGCTTTCATTTTCGGAAGTTATGGCCCTTTTTGGTATAGAGGAATGGTGAAAAGTGAAGATCGTTACCGTCCATTGCCGGAAAAATCTTTAAAGCAATTATTCCGGAAATACAAAGTAAAAAGAGTGATAGTGGGTCATACTATTTTTGACGATGTCACTACTTTTTATAACAAGCGTGTAGTAGCTGTAAATGTCGATAATGCGAAAAACAAAAAGAAAGAGAGAGGAAGGGGTATACTTATTGAGAAAGAGAAAGTTTCTGTGCTTTACGATTCAGGTAAATTGAAACCCCTTATTCCTTAAACAATAACAGATAAATTTGCATCCGGAAATTTATAATTAATGATTGATATATATTCTTATATATTTCAACTGCGATAAATTTGTAATTTATTTGATTCTCCAAAAAGAAAAAATACAATTAAAACCGGGTTTATACTTATTAAGGAAATTAGGAAAATATTGATCAATAAAGTTTGGATGAAATTTTATCAGATTGGAAGAAAAATGCCTTAAACAAAAATTAAAAAAAACGAACATTTATTTTGTGCAAATATACGGATATTATTTATAAAAAAAAGCATTCAGTTATTTTTTTATAAGTATTTATTCGGTTCCAAAAAAATATAATAAAAATATAATTGTAGGAAGAAAAAGTTTTGATCGCTTTTATCTTCCTTATTTTCAGATAATTAATTATAATCACTTTCTTCTTTTTATTTTTGAATTTTCTATGAGAGCTTTAAAAAAAAGCTTTTTATATTTATTTATAAAATATTATTATAAAATCACATTTTCTGCTTCGAGAATAATAATCACTTCTGTTTATAGAAAACAAAGAGAAAAATTTTATTTCCAATATACGCCTATAAATGTAACTTTTTGATTATTAGTTGTTTGTATTTTTGTTTCTTCCTTACTTTCCCCTTAAATGGTCAATTTCAAATTTAATTAATTCGTTTATTATCAACTTATTAAACGCCTTTTTAAAGGTTCGTTTTTAGAGGAAGTTTATGCCTTTAAAAAAAGGACATGAAAGGTATAATATGTTTTTTATGAGTAAGGATATACAATTTAATAATTACTAGAATGAAAAACAAATTTTTACGATTTCTTATACCTCCGGATTAGGGTAGAAGAATACAGGAAATACAAAAATTCATATTAAAACTTAGAACTCGAAAGTTACGGGGGAAAGCGTGACTTGAATTTAATTACTTAATATAACTTTATTATTATGAACAAAAAACGGAAATTTATAAGTATTGCACTGGCAGGTGCTTTATTTTTTGGGGTCGCAAGTCCTACATTCGTTGCTTGTAATTACGACGACGATATTGATAATTTGCAGAGGCAGATTGACGACATTAACGTGACAATCTCTGAATTACAAGGACTGATTGATAGCGGTTATTTTATCAAATCGATTACCAATACGGAGGATGGGATCTCCATTTTGATGAGCAATAACAAAACTTATACCATTACAAATGGTAAAGATGGTCAGAACGGTCAGGATGGCAAAAGTGTCGCCTGGACAATCGGTCAGGACGGTTATTGGTATAAAGACGGCGTAAAAACCCAGTATAAGGCTGTTGGAGTGGATGGTAAAAACGGTAAAGACGGCCAGAATGGTAAAGACGGCAATGATGGTAAAGATGGTCAGAACGGTAAAGATGGTCAGAACGGTAAAGATGGTCAGGACGGTAAGGACGGCCAGAATGGTAAAGATGGTCAGGACGGTAAGGACGGCAAATATTATGTGCCGAATCAGGAGACTGGCTATTTTGATATTTATCAGGACGGTAAATATATATCCTCTACAACTATCAGTTGGAGAGCAACCGGTATCAGCGCTATTCTCAACGGTAATACGTTAACTTTGACAGGTGTTAAGGGAGAAGCCAGTACAGTGGTTATTTATATTGGTAAACAGCTTGGATCGGTTTTGTTTGTGCCTGAAGTGATGAGTTCTGTCGTTTCTTATCCGACAACTACAGATGAATTTTATCATTTAACTACTTATTTGGATGAGAGTAAATATAATGCTTCGACAAAAGTGTTTACAGCCCAATCGAACTGGAAAAAATCGAATATTGTAAATATGCTTTATCGTCTGAATCCCGAAGATGCTTATGTAGACGATCTCACATTTGCGACGTTCTTGAATCGCGGAGTTTCTACACGGGCTGCTGCTGCTAATGATAAGTTTGATTTGCTTTCTGTCCAGGATAAAACCTTTGAGAAAGGTATCGCTTCCGTATATGCAACAATTGATCCTTCTGCATTGAGTTCTGAACCTAAAAATGATATTGTAGCTCTGCAAGTATGGGTAGGACAAAATGCAGTTACTTCTGATTATGTTCATGTTTCGTCTTCTGCACTTGACGTGATTCTGGCTGATAGTGTGAAAACGATAGTGGGGAGTCCTGCAGTGGAATTCTATACGCGGACGAAGAGTATAAAAGGAGCAAAAGAAAATGATGCTTTTATTAAACAATATGTCGGATTGGATGCTGAAGCCAATTTTTCTTTCAAATATGATGGATCTATTGATTTAAAAGAGAAAGTAGGTCTCTATTCAAATATGAAGAACGAGTATTTAGCTAAACTTGGATTTGTTGGCATGAGTTACGAATTTAGCCTTCCAACAGAATATAATGCTAATGATGAGCAAAAAACCAATCAACAGTGGTTTGTTGAAATTAACGATGGTGTTGTAAAAGTAAATGCAAAGAATTTGGAAAACGGACTGACGCCGGCTATCGGACGAACACCTGTTGTTCGTGTGGATGCTTATTTGACAGCTAACGGTAGTGAAAATAAATATCTGGTTGCTTCTTCCTATATCAAATTGTCAATCGAACGTACAGCTCCTCAGCCTGGAGTTGAGAAACCGGATTATTCAGTCAATATGAGTGGTGTTAAGGAATATGAATATCATTCAGTAAGTGCAGCAGGTACTCTTGTGGTCAATATGCCTTGGACAGATATCAATAATAGCCTTTATGGGTTGACGGGCCTGACTTCTCAGAATTTCTGGAATTATTACGGAGGTGCTAGCGATACGTATACCCTGAAAATTTCTACTATTAATAAATCAAATCAGCAGATAAATCTTTTATATGAGCAAATAGCGGCTGATCAAAGCTGGATGACGGGAAATGCTACTATTCCTGGCATAATTTTCAGTGTAATGTTGAATAAGGGAGCTCAGACAACTTCAAATATTCAGTTGGGCATAAATAATCTTATCAGGACCGAAAATACGTATAAGGATATAGATGGCAAGGGTGCTAAATATCTCGTTGAGATCATAATCCCGTCTGATAATAAGATGGTTTATGGAGATTTCAGACTGAAACAGGAATTCTATGTAAGAGAAGATTGTAAGAACTTTACCTATAATCCATTGTATTATTACGATAATTATTCAGGTACTTCCAATTGTATTGTAGTAAAAGGACAGTTGAATGGTTCTTGGGAAATGTCTTCTGTAGTCAGTGAACATTTTGAAATGATTGGCGGCAAGAACATTTTCGGTTATTTCAATACCATCAATAATGTTAAGACATTGCAATTCCAGTGGAAGTCAGGTGTTACCGGCGTAACTCCGGGAGCAAATCAGGTAATGAATGCAGACTTTACTGTTGCTTTGGATAAAGCCATGACAAAGGGTTCTGAAGTGAAGAACATGACTTACAAGACGGTATTGGTTAACGGTGAGGAATGTAATTTCAATTACAATATTGTATTTGTCAATCCGTTTATAGCAGGAAATGCAAATACGGTGAGTGTATACGGTAACGGTATTGGAGAAAACACCGGAGAAACAATGCCTCAGGTACTTGTTCTTGACAATGATAATGACCATATCTATAGTTATGATGCTGCAACTAATGCTTTAGTTTTGAGTGATAAAGCTACTAACGACTATAAAGTTGCCGTTCCGACTGTCGAATATTCATTTGATAAGACCGGAGCCGATTATAAGGAATTGGTGAATAACATGTCTCAAGGTTCTATCTTGAAAGTTGACGCTGCTACCGGTACGTTCACTTGGAAGAACGAAGGTGCTCAGTTGAAGAAAGATTATAACCTGACGGTTATTGCTAAGGTTACATTTGCTAATCTCTCTGAAGTACAATGCCGTATTCCGGTTGTACTGACAGCAACCAAATAATGGTTACTGTTTCCTGAAAAATAGTCCGCATAAGGTTAAGGGCTGTCTGATTTTAGACAGCCCTTTTTATTAACAGCTAAGTGTATTGAAACGAAAATCACTGAAAATCTGAAGATCTGGCTTCCTTTTTTATTTCACATTTTTGTAATCCTTTTGATTTTGTGGCATTCATTATTTTATTTAGCTTTGAAAATTATAAGAGAGAAAGGGATAGTTTGAAATTTATCTATATAAAAGTGCGAAATATGAAAAAGACATTTTATTTATTATTATTTGCATTAGCTGTTATGGGGGTATTTCTGCAATATCAGAACGCTCCTAAAGACAAAAAGGCTAAATATGTTTTTTATTTTATCGGGGATGGAATGGGTGTAAACCAGGTAAATGGTACGGAAATGTATTTGGCTGAAAAAGAAGGCAAAATCGGACTGAAACCTTTGAATTTTACGCAATTCCCGGTCGTAAATGTAGCTACAACCTATTCAAAGTATAATTCTGTAACCTGTTCTGCTGCCGCAGGTACGGCTTTAGCTACCGGTAATAAGACGAAAAATGGCACTATTGGAATGGATAGTCTGCATAAGGCACCGCTTTATAGTGTGGCTGTAAAAGCGAAGAAGGCTGGTAGAAAAGTAGGGGTTACAACCAGCGTCAGTGTGGACCATGCGACTCCTGCTGCTTTTTATGCCCATCAGCCCAATAGAAATATGTATTATGAAATCGGAACCGACTTACCGAAAGCTGGTTTTGACTTTTATGCAGGAGCCGGATTTTTGCGGCCGGACAGTAAAACAGATTCTACTGCTATCAATCTGTTTAAATTGTATGAGCAGGAAGGCTATACTGTCATAAGAGGTATGGAAGAATTTACTGACAAAAGCGGGGAAGCTGCCAAGGTGATCTTCATTCAAGAGGAGGGAAGCGATGAGGGAAGTCTTCCTTATGCTATTGACCGCAGGGAAGGAGATCTCACATTGGCTCAGATTACAGAAAATGCCATCCAATTTCTGACCCGGGATAATGATAACGGTTTTTTCCTGATGATAGAAGGGGGAAAAATTGATTGGGCTTGCCATGGAAATGATGCTGCGACTGTCTTTACTGAAATTGTGGATATGTCTGAAGCTGTCCAGAAAGCGCTGGATTTTTATAAGCAGCATCCGGAGGAAACACTTATTGTTATAACGGCGGACCATGAAACGGGAGGAATAGCATTAGGCACAGGGAAATATGCCTTAAATTTACAGGCTTTACAATATCAGAAACTCTCGAAGGATGAATTGACAAATGCGATTCAGGATTTGCGGAAAACAAAAGGAAATAAAGTATCCTGGGAAGATGTGAAAAATTTGCTCGGCGAAAAGCTCGGTTTTTGGAGAGAAATTCAGCTGAATGAAGAACAGGAAGCGTTATTGAAGAAAGCTTATACCTCTACTTTCGGTTCGAAGAAGACAGAAATGGAAAAAAATCTCTATTCTGAAAATAGCCGGCTGTCGGCGGAAGCTATCCGGATTTTAGATTCGATTGCTATGATCGGCTGGACAAGCGGAGGACATTCGGCAGGGGTTGTCCCCGTATATGCAATCGGCATCGGTTCCCAACTTTTTACGGGAAAATTGGATAATACAGATATTCCTAAAAAAATTGCAGAAGCTGCTGCTTATTAATAACAGATTCCTGAAAATTAGCATAAATGCCCGAAAATTTATTTTTTGGGCATTTATTATTTAGTGAAACTAAGCTTGAAGAACCTTTTCCTGAAAATAATCTGAATTAAAAAGAGTTTAAATAATCAGTAAATTTTAAATTTTTTTTTCTAAGTCAGGTTTTCCGGATCTTTTTATTTAGAAGATTTTATCGCTTCTTCAGAAGATTTGTGATTATTTATGGGAATAAGTTTATTTGTTGTTTTTCCGAAGGATTTTTCTAACATTTTTTATAATCTGTATTTCACCAAACCTACCGGTTTTTCTAACATTTTTTATTTTAATTCTTTGAGTCTCAAAATATTTATTTCGTATTTTCGAAAGTTTTTGAGTTTTGTCTTGTCTATAAAGAAGTAAGTCCGGTGGTATGGGTGAACAAGAATTGGTGAAAAGAATATTGGAAGGGGATGAGAAAGCTTTCCGTTTGTTTGTCGACATTCATAAAATAATGGTTGTCAACACTTGCCATGCCTTTCTCCATAACCGGGAAGAAGCGGAAGATATCGCTCAGGACGTTTTTATTCAGGCTTTTGAGTCCCTGAAGTCTTTTCGTTTTGACTGTAAGCTTTCAAGCTGGCTTTACCGGATGAGTGTCAACCGGGCAATCAATAGTTGCAAATCTTTTCATAAGCGCCGGATAAAATTGAAATTAGATGAAGCGGAACAACATTTTGACTTTCCTTCAGAAGAAATACCGGTACAGGAAAAGATGGAAAATCAGGAAAGGAGAGAACTTCTACACCGGGCGATAGACAACTTGCCGGAAAATCAGCGGAAAGCCATTATTTTGAATAAATATGAAGATTTGTCCTATAAAGAAGTAGCCGATATAATGAATATCAGTGTGAGTGCAGTGGAATCTCTGATTTTTCGGGCAAAAACGAATTTAGAAAAAAAATTAAAACCGATTATCGGGCAGAATAAAATGATGTCTCAGAAATAAAATATGATAATATTCAGGTTATGGAAAAGGTAAAAAGGAGATATTGGATCTATTGGTTCAATTTAATTTTTCTGGTAGCAAATACAGCTTTTTTTGTCTTTACTTTTATGGGCAGCGGACAACGGAAAACTGACGAACGAAAGATTATTTCCAATGAGTTTTTGAAGAAAGAACTCAAACTTTCTGATGCGCAATATGCTTCCTTATGCGAGATGGACAGTAAGGTACAGGAAAGATATGAACGGGTCCTGAAATTATTGTGCCGGAATCGGTATAGGCTGATGAGTGAATTGGCAAAACCTCAACCTTCAATCGAACAGTTGAATAAATTGGCTAAATCCATTGGATTTATGCATGCGGCTTTGAAGACACAGACTTCCCGGCATTTGTTAAATATCAAAAAAATTTGTGATCCGGAACAATCCCGGAAATTGGAGCAAATTTTCAAAGAGTTACTGGAAATAGATGCACATTGTGTGGAATGTAAGAATAAATGTAGCCAGGAAGAAAAATGTAAAAAATCCCCAAAGTTCTGTCCTTATCATGAAGAATTGAAAGATAGTCTGGAAAATTTCGTTTTCCCGGGAAAAGAGGGAAAAAATATAATGGGAAAGGCGCAATAATTGGAAATAAGGTTTGTCTAATAGTAAAAGCGTATAAAATGAATCTGGAACAGCTAATCCAAGAAGATCGAATTCAAAACGTAAGGCCCGGTTTTTACGAAGGCATCCAGGTCCGGATGAAAGAACGTATAGAAGTAAAAAAGATAAACCGCGTTTTCGTCCGCCGGCATTTATGGATGAGTTTAGCTGCCGGCATTATTATTGGTCTATTGATAAATGGAATTCAAAAATACCGTTTTGAACACGATCGGCCTGCTATATTGAAAGAATGGATGGAGAACCATTATATGAATGATGTGGATATGGAACGCTTGGATAATTATTTTTTTTAATTCGGAGAAGTGCGTAAAATCAGTATAAAGAAGAGTAGCGGGGTGTAAAGTGAGAAGGGAACGGAATAGATATTTTTGATAATCAGGTGTTAAAAAAGAAGGCAATTTTTTCAGTTAGGAAAGATTTGCCGGATGAATAGACTTTTTGCAGAAAGTGCGTGG
>JAEXFF010000159.1 GCA_023400335.1 Bacteroidota bacterium | reverse complement strand
GATAAAAGCATCTATATTTTTAATCCCTTCTTCCCGTAAAAGCGTCATGTCCCGTCCGTCTCCGTTAATAATTAAGGTGGATTTGAGTTTATCTGCCAGCTGTATACATTTTTCCCGGTCTTTTTCGATAATCTTCACATTATAGTGTTTTTCCAGTAAAGAGGCTGTTTTGATTCCGATACGGGATGCTCCGACAATAACAATATTCTTGATTTCGAATTGTTCTTTTCCGCATAAAGCGAACACATTGTGAACAAAAGTCGGTTTGGTTACGACAAAAATGAGATCCCCGTATTTTAAGGTATCGTTTCCCCGGGGGATAATCGTTCTGTTATCGCGTTTAATAGCTACCAGACGAAATTCGTCGGCACCGTAAATTTCACCCATTTTTGCCAGGGTATGATTGAGGATAAGGGCATTATCCCATAATTTGATGCCGATTAATATCAGCCGGCCATCCGAAAATTCATGTAATTGCCGGGAACCGATTTGTTTTAGGGAAGCGACAATTTCTTCTGCAGCTAACCGTTCGGGATAAATTAAGGTGTCAATTCCTATGGATCTCAGGTATTCGGCGTTTTCGCTTTCCAGGTATTCGCTGTTATTTACCCGGGCAATTGTACGCTTTGCTCCCAGTTTTTTTGCAAGGATTGCGGAATTGATATTTTGGTCTTCAGAAGGATTAACTGCGATATAAAGATCACATTTCCCCACTTCTGCATCTTTAAGAGCTCCTATAGAAGTACAGGATCCGACTACTGACATTATATCCAGTTGACTTTCCAGATTTTCGATTTTTGCCGGATCCGAGTCGATGAGCAGAATGTTATGTTCCTGTCTGCTGAGCATCTTGGCAAGATGCGTTCCTACAGCTCCGGCTCCTGCTATCACAATATTCATAAGGTCTGTTTTTCCGAGTGATTAAGACTGCAAATTTAAACTAAAAGCAATTGAATCTGCAATAAACGGTTATTTATTTTAGTTATGTTGTTTCCCTTTTGCCAGCTGGTTTTATAAACATTTTAAATTTAAACGTTTGTTTCGGGTATCTCTTTCCGGTTTTATAGCAGGGGTATCCGGATACATCCTTTTTCTTCTGTTTTATAAAGAGGAATTTGTCTTTTTTTGCAGTATTTTTCCCATTCCCGTGTACAAAAGAAAGAATTGGATGCATCCAGAAAGACCGCCTGGATTGGAAAATTTGTATGTTGAAAGAGTTTTTGAGGGAAAACATTTCCAGTGATAATCAATGTTCCGGAAAGGTCATCTACCGGATGTGCTGTTTCGATCAGCCGGATCTGCTTGTTGGAGAAAGTAAGAGTATGGGATACATACTTCCATTCGCGGCTTAGCAAACCGTCGTTGGGAGGAAAGGGAAGCAGCCGGTTTTTTTGAATATATGGCAGTATATACTTCCACTCGGAAGAATCCAGCTCGTTCTTTAAAAAGCTATACTTTCCGCAATAATTGAGAAGAATACAACTTTTGCCTTGGCGATGAAAGAGGACTAATTCCCGGGAAGAGTGGAGTTGCAGATTATAAAAACAGGCAAAGATTAACCAAAAGATAAGCGCTATGGCAGTGAGACAAAAATATTTCTTTTTTCTCTTTTGGCAGAAAAATGAAAAAAAGATAAGATTGGAATAAGCGAGAAGGAGGTGAATAAAAGTCGGATAGAGATTTTTCCATTGCCAGTTGATGGCTGTAAAATGTTGGAGACTTATAAAAAGTAGTCTGCAGAGAGCATCGGTTAAAAAGATAAGTTTTAATCCTATCGTCAGGGGCAAAAGCAGAATGATGATTGTTATGTATAATAATAGAGTGGTTAAAGGAATGGCGATTATATTCAGCAGAAAGCTGTTCAAGCTGATGTTGTGAAAATAATAAATGCAAAGGGGGAGGGTAGTCAGCTGGGCCGCAATGGACAGCCAGGCTAAAGAGCAGAAATGAGCAATTATTTTGGGAAATTGCCGGGTAAAGCGGTTAAAAAAAGGGTAGAAAATGAGAATCCCCGTATAAGCGGCATAGGACATTTGAAAACTGATAGAGTACAGACTGTCGGGTTGTACGATTAAGGTTAGAAAAGCAGAGGCTGCTACAGAATTGAGGGGAATGTAATTTTTGTCGAAAGCTTTTCCGATAAGTATAAAGGAAAGAATGGTGGCAGAGCGTACTACGGAAGGAGAAAGTCCTGTTATACAGGCATAAGCTCCTAACAGGGGAATAATGAGTAAGCGGGTTAAAGGTTTACGGATTCCGGTTATCCCGAATAAAAAAGCAAGTAAACCGTAAATAGCGCCGGTATGTAGGCCGGAGACAGCGAGTAAGTGTATGGTTCCGGTGGTTGAAAAAAGAGATTTCGTATTGGAGTCCAAATCGTTTTTATAACCCAGGCAGAGAGCCTCCAGAAGCGCCCGGTGAGTTGGGTCGGAAATCAATTTGTCCATTTTCCGGAGCATCCGGTGGCGGAGACGCTGAAAAAAAGTGAAAAGGGTGCGGGAGTGTCCGTTTTTCTCGATACGACTGAGAGGGAGAAGTCGGAAATGCACCTTTTTTTGTTTCAGATAATGATGATAATGAAAAGCTCCTTCTGTATTAAAAGTACGGAGGGGATATATTTTGCAGGCAAAACTCAGGGAATCTCCCGGAATAAAAGAGAGACTGTCAGTATAATGAAAATAGAAAAGCCGGCCGGAGGCTTGTAGGATATAGTTCCCTTTCCCTAACGGCTCTTTACATTCGCATTGCATATAGTGTTCTCCTTGTATTTCGGAATGCCGGGCATCCTGAGCGGCATTTACCCAACCACATAGAAAGATACTAATATAGAGGAGTATACTGAATATGTTTTTTGAGGATTTATAAAAAGAAATAAAAAGAGCCGAAAAGAGGCCCGTATAAAAAACCGGAAACGGTAAATAAAATAATGTTCCGCATCCTATGCCTGCTATCAAAAGGAGTAGGGGGAAGAAAAAAGGATAAATATGAAATTTATTGCTTACACCATCTCTTTAGAATGAATCAGTTACACAAGTTACAAAAAATAACTGAAAGTCATATCGGTTAAATGGTAAAATGTTTAAGTGTTCAGACGTATAAATGTTTAAATGGAGAATTGTTCAGGCATATAAACGTGTAAAAATTTTAAGCATATAAATGATTGGAATCTGGGGGAGTACTTCCTTTAGGAGCTGATTGGCAAGACAAACCTTCCGGATTAAAAATAAATCCGGACAAAGATTTATAAATCAGCGGGTCGTCAGATAAATCTTTATCAGATAGGAATTACCTTTACTTCCATAATCCTTTACTCCGTACTCTTCCCCAGTATTCAGTTCAGCAATAAGCTTCCCTCTATTTGCATATCCGGGTCTTTATTTGGGCAGAATAACCCGGTAAGCCGCTTTGAATTTTCCCAGAGAGAGATTATTGAGTTTATTTTTCAGAATTCTCTTTTTCAGGGCGGAAAGATGGTCTGTAAAGAGTATGCCGTCCAGGTGATCGTATT
>JAEXFF010000136.1 GCA_023400335.1 Bacteroidota bacterium | reverse complement strand
CCCCTACTCCGAGCACCGCCGGTCCTGCAGGACAATATTCCCGCGCTAAACGGGATATAACATACGAAAGTCTGGCTAATTTCTGTCTGTATTTTTCCGGAGTCCAGTTATAGGCCCCCGCAGGAGTGAAATCCCCGTCCGCTATTCCTTTTTCATCTCTGGTATCAAATAAATTTTCCAAATTATAAAACCCGACGGCATAAACGCCCAATTTGTGCTGTGCAAATAAAGGAAGTGTTATAAATAACAATCCTATCAGATACAGATACTTCTTCATAGCGAATAATATTACAGAAAATAAATCCCGAAGTTCTAAATAAGAAATACTTTTCTCCCAGAACCTCAGGATTTACTTCATTTATTTTTTCATGGGATCCGGTACAATCGGTTCATCTCCCCCACCTCCTTCCTGCGGATCGGCCGTAAGCTTGATATTGTCCAAACGCAAACCTAAAGTATTCTGGCTGGCAGAAGCGAAAAATTCAAGGACAATATTTTCGGCTATCGCAATATTGTCAATCTCTATACTATAGAATTTACTATTATCCCCGTTTTCATTCGATACCGGTATACTCGGTACCTCCAAAGCAATACCGTTGCATTTCACTGTCATTGCATTCAAATTCATAGACTCTCCGGCACTATACAAATTAGCTGCCACTTCGTAACTCAATACAATTCTTTGATGGCCTGTGGTATTAATTCCGCTAATCGTTAAATAAGCGTCCTTATTGGCAGGGAACCACACATGTGCTCCGTTTGCACCGGACATACTCCGGATATCAGCATTTCCGGAAGCATCGCTATAGGTAATGGGAGCTTCCATATCAAAATCTGTAAAATCAGCAATTTTAGGCCGGCTGCCTGAGGGATAATAACCATCCCCAAAAGTCTCCATAAAAATCACCGTTTCTTCCCCAACCGGAGGCTGAGGCACCTCCCCCTCAAATGCCCCGATATCATCTCTCGTCCTTATCGTCAACTGCCAGGAATCATTAAAACGTCCCAAAATTCCGGTCACCGTACCGGTTCCTTCCGGAAGCTTATCCGACGCAAAATCTGCATAATTACTGGTACGCACATCTATTGTATTTCCCTGGGCATCCTTTAGCGTCTCCGTTCCATAACCCGTTGCAGGAGCAAAAGTATTCTTTCCTCCATTTGTAAAACTGACTTCATTTAATTGAACCAAAGTATAGGTCAACTTTTCGATATGCTCATTTAATTTACTAATATCATTTACTTGTACCGGGACCAATTCAGTCTCATCAGGCCAGCCATTTAATAATACATGCGCTACAAAATCTTCCCAAGGAGTACGATAAAGATAAGCCCCCGGATAACCCAACTGCAGTTGCCCTCCATAAGCAGATACGCACATTCCCTTCAAATCTATAAAGACTTCCTGTCCTACCCGGTAAGTCGTATACACACTATTCTGATCCACACTTATGGGAATACCTCCTGTACTGTCCTGTACAAATATTTGTTTAAATATGTTCCCGGACGCATCATTGGCACTGACAATAGCCCGCAAAATCAAATCCTCTTCAATCGTGAGGGGATTATCCTGCGTAGCTGCCGCATAATCTTTTTTCAAACTGTTAATACTTGTATTGGCATCCGCTCCCTCATATTTGGGTTCATTCAACGGAGGCATGTCATAATCCCTTTCACAGGCCACTACAGCCAGCGTCAACAGAAATAAATAAAGAATTCTCTGTAAAGTTTTCATATGTTATTTTTTTAATTTACGGAATAAATAAAACGGCCTGATTCTAAAATTTATAACTTACATTCAGGAAACAATTAATGCCCTGCATATAATAATATTTGGATCCGAAGCGGTTCGGATAGGAAATATCCATACGACCCTGCTCATATCCCCCGGTCCGGATGTTCTCTTTATTCAGGAGATTATTAACCGATAAATTGAAGTTGACAGAACTTCTCCCGGGTAAATAAAATATCTTACCGATAGACAAATCTACGGTATAGTTATTGTCAAAACGTTCCTGCTTTACCAGAGAGCGATAGGCTTCCATAGTCTCCGGAACAGTCGGGTCTACACTCTCGTAATTCGAAGCCAGCCGCCTCAAAGGAGCTATCTCTATGTAATTCCGGGCAAAACCGTTTACATTGACTCCCAGGAACCAATATTTGATAAAATAACGCACTCCGAATGTACCGGCAAACTGCGGAGTTCCGCCTACATAGAAATTCTTTAAATATACTTTCTCTTCCCGGTTATCAATTTTTCCGTTTTCAGAATTGATGGTTCCCATCGGATTATTGCTGTAATAATATTCCGCTAATGTTCCCGCCAAATCGAAACTCCAGTGATTGTCAAGTTTATAAGTTACTCCCACCTCTACTCCCCGGTGAATCCGGTTGATGCCCGTCAGCACATGATTGATAAATGTTCCGGAAATCCCGTCATAATAACTGATCCGGTCCATCTGATCGTAAAAGTTTGTCTGAAACATCCCCAAACGTCCGTTTATAGAAGGCAGGGAAAAGATGTAATTCAGGTCGGCAGAAAAATAGCTTCCGCTTTTCAGGTTTTTCACCGTTTTATCTGTTATACGGGGAGATACGTAAGAATTATTAGGCAGAGGTGCCTCTGTCGCATAGCTCACGTTTCCCGTAATAAAATGCCGCCCGTTGATTTTATAGGTCAACCCTCCTTTTAAGGCAATATCCGTAAAAGAATGAGAAGCTCCTTTACCGAAAGAATTCGTCGGATAACGTCCGTTCTTCATTTTTCCATCCCGCTGAAAGTAGGTATATGTTAGCTTAAATCCATAATAATAATCAAATTTTTGCGTACTGTACTGGTTCAAAACCCAGGCATTAGCCGAATAAATATTCAGATCAAAATTGTAACCGAATTTATCTCCCTTCAACGCTTTGCGGTCGGGTTGGTTCAAATCGTTCTGTAATTTCTCCGGATCCCCGGAAAAATCCTGTTCTGCAAATTTATCGATATCCAATACGTAACGCGCTCCCAGTAAATCGTCTACCTTTTTGAATTGCCGGGATGTAGTCGCTCTCAAACCGATACCGGCAAAAAGTTTCATATTTCCCTTCATTACCGCATTTAAAGTGGAATTGAAAGAGGTCTCATACAAATCACTTCTTCTTTCTTCTACCATATAAATAGCTGAACCATTTCCCTGGGTTATATTTAACTCATTAGCCCGGTATAATTTATCCCAGTTAATCTGCGTAAAATTCCGGTCCTTACTTCTCCACAATGCAGTATATTGTTCCTGAATAAGGGTGTCTTCAAAATAAGAAGGCAAATAACGGTAATAATCAGGCCTCGGGTCGGGTCCGTTATACCAGTTTAAAGCCGTATTTCCATACCTTCCGTAATGAAAAGCTATTCCGGAAGTAAGGCTGATATTTTCATTGATTTTCCATACATGGGATAAGATCACAGTAGGGTCATAAGCCTTCACAACTTTTGCATTTCTCCGTTTACCCTTCTGGTATCCCCAATTGGGGTTATAAAGGTTGTTCCCGGTCAGCTCATACACTTCCTGATAGGAAGCCCCTTGCTGCCCCCTTTCTACCGGAGAACCGAAAGTCGTGAGAGATAAACTATGCTGACCTTCATTCCATTGTTTCTCCACAGACAAGGCGTAAGAAAAATTCCGGTAGAACGTACCTTCAATATTTCCCCTATCGGAATAGCGCCCGCCGACAGAAGCCGTAAAAGCCCAGCCTTTATCCATCATTCCTGTAGAATAAGTTGCCATTCCCCTCAGATAATAATTCCGGTTCGTATAGGAAAGTGAAACTTTCGTGCCCGAAGCATTGCTTCCGGCCCTCATATTAATATTTTCCGCTCCTCCGATCGAACCAAAAGTAAAAGCGGAAGGACGGTTATAATTCGTAACATCCCCGTTACGGGTCATATCATTCAATGCACCGATAGCAGCATAATTAAATACACCCCTTAACTGGTCGTTAAAGCTAACTCCGTTTATATATTTTTGCTCATAATAGCTATCGTATCCTCTCACCTGGAACCGTGCTGGCGACAACTGATAGGCAGCCCGGTTCAGATAGACATCATTGGAG
>JAEXFF010000127.1 GCA_023400335.1 Bacteroidota bacterium | reverse complement strand
ATCCGGCACAGTCCAATCTGCAAGCCTGAAGTAAAAAGAGTCGCCTTGTGCGGAGGGTCCGGAGCATTTCTTGCCTCAAAGGCGTTACAGGCAGGAGCTGACATTTATATCTCAGGGGATTTTAAATACCATGACTTTTTTACCACAGAAAACCGTATCATTTTAGCTGATATCGGGCATTATGAAAGTGAACAATATACAAAAGAAATTTTTTATGAGTTAGTTACAAAAAAAATATCTAAATTTGCAGTCCAGTTTTCTAAGATCAATACAAATCCGATAAATTATTTATAATATATGGCAAACAACAACGAAAAACTGCAAGAATTAACAATTGAGGAAAAATTGCAGCACCTGTACGAATTACAACGTATCGATACAGAAATTGATAAAATCCGTACATTAAGGGGGGAACTTCCTTTGGAAGTACAGGATCTGGAAGACGAGCTTGCCGGATTGGAAACCCGCCTCGAAAATCTGAAGACAGAAATTAACGAATCAGAAAAAAGTGTCAGTCAAAAAAAACTGGAAATCTCTAAATCAGAGGAACTGATAAAAAAATATAGTGAACAGTTGGATAATGTCCGGAACAACCGGGAATACGATGCTTTAAGTAAAGAAATTGAATTCCAGAAGCTGGAAATCGAATTACAACAGAAAAGAATCCGGGAAGCTTTAAAAACGAAATCAGAAAAAGAAGAAGCACTGGAAATTTCTACCCAGCAATACGAAGAAAAGAAAGCGGACCTGGAAGCAAAAAAGGCAGAATTGGATGACATCATTGCTGAAACTCATAAAGACGAGGAGGACCTGATCAAAAAATCGGAACAGCTATCTGAAAATATAGAAGAACGTCTGCTGACGGCTTACAAACGGATCCGCTCCAATGCTCGCAACGGCCTGGCTGTCGTAACAGTTGACAGGGATGCCTGCGGAGGTTGTTTCAACAACATTCCTCCCCAGCGGCAATTGGATATTCGTTCCCGTAAAAAGATCATCGTCTGCGAATATTGCGGTCGTATCCTCATTGACAAATATATCTGTGATTACGACGGAAGTATGCAAAAAGCAGACCTGGAAACAGCCTTAGAAGCCCAAAAGAAAAAAGGAAGGAGAATTAAAAAATCCGATGAATAAAAAAAGGCTGCTCAGGCAGCTTTTTTTAATGAGAAAACTTGAAAAGGGAAGAGCAAAAAGAGGAATCCTGTCGTCTTGTTTTCCAATTTTTTAACTATCAAATTTTTATATTCACACCATGATTGCGACGAATTACAATCCAAAAGAAAGCGAAGAAAAATGGTATCAGTACTGGATGGAGCATCAATTTTTCCATTCGGAGGTAGATAACAGCAGAGAACCTTACTGCATTGTCATTCCGCCTCCCAACGTCACCGGTGTACTCCACATGGGACATATGCTGAATAATACCATTCAGGACGCATTGATCCGCCGGGCCCGTTTACAAGGCAAAAATGCCTGCTGGGTTCCGGGCACTGACCATGCCTCAATTTCTACGGAAGCAAAAGTCGTCGCCAAACTGAAAAGCGAAGGGATTAACAAACGGGACATCAGCCGGGAAGAATTTTTAAAATATGCCTGGGAATGGACGCATAAATACGGAGGAATTATCCTCCAGCAATTAAAACGGCTGGGAGCTTCCTGCGACTGGGACCGCACTTGTTTTACCATGGACGAACCCCGTTCCAAAAGTGTTATCAAGGTTTTTGTCGATTTGTATAATAAAGGATATATTTACAAAGGAGTAAGAATGGTAAACTGGGACCCTTCTGCCCAAACCGCCATATCCGATGAAGAAGTTATTTACAAAGAAGAAAAAAGCAAACTTTATTACCTGAGGTATAAAATTGCCGGCGAAGAAAATTATATTACAATAGCTACGACCCGGCCGGAAACCATATTAGGTGATTCCGCCGTATGTGTAAATCCCAATGATCCCCGTTTCACTCATCTGGCTGGAAAAAAATGTATTGTCCCTTTGGTAAACCGGGAAATCCCGATTATACAGGACGAATACGTCGATATGGAATTCGGAACCGGAGCATTAAAAATCACACCGGCTCACGATATCAACGACTATGAAATCGGATATAAACATCATTTGGAGACAATTGATATATTCAACGATGACGGCACGATGAGTAAGGCCGCCCAATTCTTTATCGGACACGACCGTTTCGAAGTACGGAAAGAAATTATTCCGGAATTGGAAAAAGCAGGAAATCTCGTAAAAATTGAAGATTACGACAATAAAGTGGGTTATTCCGAACGTACTAACGTCGTTATTGAACCTAAGCTTTCGATGCAGTGGTTCGTCAAAATGAAAGCTTTGGCGCAACCTGCCCTGGAAGCTGTAATGAACGATGAGGTAAACCTGATTCCGGCCAAATATAAAAATACTTATCGCTACTGGATGGAGAATGTCAAAGATTGGTGTATCAGTCGCCAACTTTGGTGGGGACATCAGATCCCGGTATATTATCTTCCTAATAGCCATGATTATGTTGTAGCCGAAAACAAAGCAGAAGCCGTTAAATTAGTCAAAGAAAAATTCGGGAAGGAAATATCTGCCGACCAATTACGTCAAGACGAAGACTGTCTGGATACCTGGTTTTCTTCCTGGTTATGGCCGATTTCTGTTTTCGACGGCATCAACTATCCGGACAATGAGGAGATCAAATATTATTATCCCACCAACGATCTGGTCTCCGCTCCCGATATTCTGTTCTTCTGGATCGCCCGTATGATTATTGCCGGTTATGAATACCGGAAACAAAAGCCCTTTTCCAATGTTTATCTGACCGGTATTGTACGGGATAAATTACACCGGAAAATGTCGAAATCCCTTGGTAACTCTCCGGACCCCCTGGAACTCATCGACAAATACGGAGCTGACGGTGTACGCGTAGGGATGTTGCTCTGCTCTCCTGCCGGCGGAGACCTGTTGTTTGACGAAAGTTTACCGGAACAGGGACGGAATTTCACCACTAAAATCTGGAATGCTTTCCGTTTGGTAAAATCCTGGGAAACGGCTGATATACCACAACCTCTTCATTCAAAGCTGGCATTGACATGGTTTGAAAATACTTTACATAAACTCAAAGAAACCCTGAATACACAATTTGAGCAATACCGGATATCTGAGGCGCTGATGACAATTTATACGGGCTTCCGGGATGAATTTTCTTCCTGGCTTCTGGAAATCATCAAACCCGGCTATGAGCAACCCATCGACCGGATGAGTTATGAAAAAACCGTTCAGTTGTTCGAAGAATTATTGCAATTATTACATCCCTTTATGCCATTTATCACAGAAGAAATCTGGCAAAATCTTCGTAAACGGAATGCAGGAGAAAGTATCATGGTTTCTCTTCTGCCCCGGGATACAAAATACGATGTGACTTTATTAAAAGATTTCGAATATGTAAAAGATGTCATCGTAGGGATCCGAAACATCCGGAAACAAAATAACGTGGCTTTCAAGGATAGCTTAAAATTAAAAATAAAGAAAAACGACCGCTATCCGGTTGCTTTTGAAAGTATTATCTGTAAAATGGGCAATATCAGCGATACGGAAATAATAACTGAATCCTTGAAAGGCGCCTGGAGCCTCATCGTCGATACAGTAGAATATTTTATCCCTGCTACAACTCAGGTAAACACAGCAGAACTGAAAGCAAAATTACAGGAAGAACTGAAATACACCCAAGGCTTTTTAAAATCCGTCGTTGCCAAACTCAATAATGAACGCTTTGTCAACGGAGCTCCGGCACAGGTCGTTGCCAACGAACGTAAAAAGCAAGCTGACGCCGAAGCTAAGATTAAAGCAATAGAAGCCCAACTGGAAGAAATTCAATAAGGGAAATTACAGGTTCAGCAAAAATTAAACGGCCCCTTAAAGTTAAACATCACTTGAAGGGGCCGTTTTCAAAAGTCTCTCCTTATATCCTACTTCAATGCTTTTTCTATTTCTGCAATCAGTTTCTGAAAAGACGCTTCATCATATCCTTCTTCTGCATAGCAGATTTTACCGTTCCTGTCTATAACAAAATTCCGGGGGATGACAGCCGTTGCAAACTGAGCGTAAATTTTCCGGTCCGGATCCATTCCCATGGGAAATGTATACCCCCTTTTTTCCCGGAAAGTTTTAATTTTTTCATAACTGTCCTGACGGGATATAGGCAAAAAAACAAATTCTTTTCCCTGAAAACGGTCGATAATGTCGGTTTGTACACGGGCCATTTCACGTATACAATCGGGACACCAGGTCGCCCAAAAATTCAATAAGACAACTTTCCCCTTTAAATCTTTTATCTGTACGGTCTGTCCGTCAAACATCTTTACTTCAAAATCCGGAACTTCCATACCGGGTTTTACCAATGTTTCTGCTTTTTGGGCAGACAGACTTATATTTATCAGAATCAACAACAGCATAAATATTCCTTTTCTCATATTGACTTTCATTTATAACATACATAAAACAAAGATAAACTATTTTAATCATTTCTGCGTACTGACGTTTCATAATTTCCCCGGTTTATTGATTCTCCCGTTTTTATATTGTAAGTTTACAGACTGAAAAGGAAAAAGGGATGAATAGCATTCCGGGGCTGTTTAAAGCTTGTCCGCAAATGCGCTGACGACCGAAATGCCCTTCTGTTAAGAACAATCAGGAACATCTGTTCCCTCAAGCAGCGAAACGTTAACCCGTTTCTGCAGGGAAGCTTTCATCCGATAATCCGACATCCGAACAAAATCAAATCTGTTGTAAAAATGAAATACAATCTGAATGACAAACCCGGTATTTTTCCAATGTTTATGTACGGATTACAATGGTGGATTGTATCCATTCCCTGTGTGGTTATTATGGGTATAATTGTCGCTCAGTTGCATTCGGCAGATGCAAACGGACAAATTTTCTATATGCAAAAGCTATTCGGGATAATGGGGATCGCCATGACGGCCCAGGTGTTAGGAGGGCACCGCCTCCCCATCATCATTGGACCGGCTTCGGTTCTTTTAATCGGAATTCTAGCAGCTATTTCGGTAGGAACGACGGCTATCTACACAGCTATCCTCGTATGCGGAATCTTTGTTGCGCTCTTAGCTTTTTGTGGCTTTTTGTCCCGTTTACAAGCGATTTTTACTCCCCGCATTATCATTGTTATTCTTTGTCTGATTGCTTTCACCTTAGCTCCTGTCATCCTTCAACTGATATTTACCAATGGAGATTCTACTTTATTC
>JAEXFF010000018.1 GCA_023400335.1 Bacteroidota bacterium | reverse complement strand
AGAATAGGACTATCCGGATTTTTCGGATAGTCCTTTTTCTATCGGAATCCTTGCAATAGAAAAAGCGTTGACTTGCGAACTGCTGACTATTTTTATATTTTTGTAAAAAATATTGATAAATGGAAGTTCATTACGGCTTGGACCGTATACATATCGTGAACCCTGTTGTTACAATGGGAAGTTTTGACGGAGTCCATAAGGGGCACCGGCAGGTAATAGAAGGATTAAAGCAATGTGCAGAAAGATTAAGCGGGGAAACTGTCATTATTACTTTTGATCCTCATCCGCGGGAAGTATTGTATCCTTTGGAAAAAAGACCGGGAATCCTGACAACTCTGGAAGAAAAAATTCAAATCCTTTCTGCCTATGGGATCAGGCATTTGGTGGTATTAAAGTTCACAGAAGAATTAGCCGGACACACTTATACTGATTTTGTCAAACATATTTTGGTCGATAAAATCGGGATAAAAGGGTTGGTCGTCGGATATGACCATCGCTTTGGAAAAGACCGGAAGGGGAATTTTGATGCCTTACAGGAACTGGCCGAGAAATACCATTTTTATATCGAACAGGAAGAGGTGTATGCCAGCGGACAGGTAAATATTAGTTCTACTAAGATACGGACGGCTTTGGAATTGGGAGATATCGGTAAGGTAAAAGCGTTTTTAGGTTATGATTATGCTATTTCCGGAACTGTGGTACACGGAGATAAGATCGGGAAAAAAATGCTCGGATTTCCTACTGCTAATATGAAGATGGACGATGAACGGAAATTATTACCGGCTGCCGGAGCTTATGTCGTGAGCGTAATAGGGAAAGAAAAAATGCATTATGGAATGTTGAATATAGGTGTTCGTCCTACCGTCAGTCAGTCCGGTATTATTCGTCTGGAAGTTCATATTTTTGACTTTGATGGAGATATATACGGGGAGAAAATCAAAGTGCAGTTACTTTACCGCATCAGGGGGGAACATAAATTCGATACGGTTGAAGAATTACGCTTACAATTGCAAAATGATAAAATAAAGGCTCAGCAATTCCTCAAAAATCATATAACTGATAAAGAATGAGGAGGAAATACAGGTTTGAATCGGTATTACTTAGAGGTAATTTTTGAGGATAGTAAAATAGGGTTACCGTTCCGTTTCAAGCGTATTTTGCCTTTTCCTATCTGTTTATCATTATTTTGAAAAAAACTCCGGTCCAAAAATATCAATACTGGATTGAAATCATTTTAAACCGGAGTTTTTCAGAAATGTTTATTTAACGATTCCGTCATAGACTTTAGAACCGGTATTGTACCATCATATTAATCCGGTTTGCATTTCCATAATTTTTGTCGAAGTTATTCCGTCTTCCGAATACATATTCTATACCTGTGGTACCGTATTCTGTGAAATTCCATAGCAAGTTGGCAGCAGCATACTGGGCGTATTTGTAATTTGTGCTGGCCATACTCCCGATGTTTTCCATACGGGCGTAACTATAAGTGATAGTGGAATACAGGTTGGGACGCCAATTTTGTTGTATAGCTCCGAAAAATCCCCACATAGCAGAAGCTTTTAAACGTCCACTTTTGTCTGGGTTCGGAACGAGGTCATATCCCAGTGCACTGATATCCTGAATGTAGTTAGCAATAGCTTTTCCGTAAACGCCCTGGAACATAAAGCTAGTGGTTTCAGCAAGGTGGATGTTACCGCTTAAAGTTGTTCCCCAGCCGGTGACGATTTTGTCTTTATCTGTAATATTGTCTTTATAATAAATGTTCCGAAGAATTGCACCAGCTTGTAAATGTCCTCCATTGTTAAAGGTGTATTTGGCCACCAGAGGAATATCGGGAATGCGTTGCCTTATTTTTGCTGTATAATTATCGGCCTGGTTGGTATAATCCGGAATAGCGTATTCCAAAGCCAAAGAAGCCTGCCAGTTTCTATTGAATTTATAAGTATATCTGACCTGGGGTTGTCTGATTTCAATACCGCTGCTGGGACCTTCTTCGTCAATCGTGGTCGGGATAGCCGGCATATCGCAAAATGTACTCCAGGCTTTTCCGACCAGGAAACCTTTAAATTGTACAAAGGCTTGGTTTAATCTGGGAGTATTGGAAGGACCCTGGAATTCCATTTCGATATAGGAAACTAAACGTCCCACATCCGTGTCTCCTACTAGTTTGAAAAACAGACGGGATTGATTTACTGTAATTCCATAGCTACCGCCGGGTTGATGGTCTTTGGGTGCAATAGTAGAAGTGGTAAAAAAGTCGTAACTTTCTACCCCATTGAAGTCGTAAACTCCGGTTGCCTGAACATAACCTCCTACTCCGAATACGAAACGTCGGTCGTTATCAAAAAAGATGAAACGGGGAGCGGTCGGGTCGTTGTAAGCTAAAGGAAAAGCTTCTTTCATAATGGTGTAGAAATTGTGCAGATCCTTTTTTTCAGATATTGATGCTACATGTACTTTCTGTGCTTTCAGCCCGATGCTAAGCGTAGAAAGAAAACAGGTAAGCACAACAAGTGCGGAAATTTTTTTCATAGCTTGTACAATTAGTTGTTTTTATTTTTGTTACAAGCTATATACGGATAAAAGTAATAAAAGTTGAAAAGAAGTAAAAGACAGGTATAAAGAGAAAAACAGGAGGAGACGGAGATTCCTTTTTTAAACCGGCAGATCCTGTCACCTACCGGCATGAATAAATATTTCACTGATAAATGAGACTGTTGTTTCTGGGGAGAATCCTTTGTCAGAAAGTTTCACTTATCAGCGAATTTGTTTTCAGCAGAAAACAGATGTAAAATATTATTTCTCAAAAAAGGCTTTTTTAGGGTTTCCTCTTTGGACTATCCGATTTGCCGGAGTAGATTTCCTAAATCTGTTTTTTCTTTTAAAATATTGAATAACTGGCCTATCGGAATACGTTCCTGTTCCATCGTATCGCGGTAACGAATTGTAACGGCATTGTCTTGTAATGTCTGATGGTCTACAGTAATACAAAAGGGCGTGCCGATCGCATCTTGGCGGCGATAACGCTTCCCGATGGAATCTTTTTCATCGTATTGGCAATTGAAGTCATATTTGAGTAAATTCATGATCTCCTGGGCTTTTTCAGGGAGTCCGTCTTTTTTTACCAGAGGCATTACTGCCATTTTTACAGGAGCCAAAGCTGCTGGTAATTTCAGAACAACGCGGGAATCCTGTTTCCCGTCTTTACTCAGGTCCTCTTCACAATAGGCTGCTGAAATAATTTGCAGGAACATGCGGTCTACTCCGATAGAAGTTTCGATTACATAAGGAATATAAGATTCATTCAGTTCTGTATCAAAATATTGTATTTTTTTGCCCGAATACTTCTGATGCTGGGACAAATCGAAATCAGTGCGGGAATGAATTCCTTCTACCTCCTTAAATCCGAAGGGGAATTTATATTCGATATCAGTAGCGGCATTGGCATAATGGGCCAGTTTTTCATGATCATGAAAACGATAATTTTGTGACCCGAATCCCAATAGCTGATGCCACTTCATACGGGTTTCCTTCCATTTTTTAAACCAGTCGAGTTCTGTTCCGGGGCGAACGAAAAATTGCATTTCCATTTGCTCGAATTCCCGCATCCGGAAGATAAACTGACGGGCTACAATCTCGTTCCGGAAAGCTTTCCCGATTTGTGCAATTCCAAAAGGGATTTTCATCCGTCCTGTTTTTTGCACATTTAAGAAATTCACAAAAATCCCCTGAGCTGTTTCCGGGCGTAAGTAAATTTTATTCGTTCCTTCTGCTGTAGAGCCCATTTCTGTGGAAAACATCAGATTAAACTGACGGACTTCTGTCCAATTAGCTGTACCGGAGATCGGACATACAATGTTATTGTCGACAATGATTTGCCGTAATTCTGTCAGGTCGTTTGCATTTAGAGCTTTGGCCATTCTTTCCCGAAGGGCTTCGCGTTTTTCAATGTGGGACAGTATCTGAGGATTGGTTTGCCGGAACAGAGCTTCATCGAATTTTTCTCCAAAGCGTTTCCGGGCTTTTTCCACATCTTTCTCAATTTTTTCATCATATTTTGCTATGTGATCTTCTATGAGCACATCAGCTCTGTATCTTTTTTTAGAATCTTTATTATCGATCAATGGATCGTTAAAAGCATCTATATGGCCGGAAGCTTTCCATATAGTGGGATGCATAAAAATAGCAGAATCAATACCTATGATATTTTCGTGCAAGCGCACCATGGATTCCCACCAGTATTTTTTTATATTATTTTTGAGTTCTACTCCATTCTGCCCGTAGTCATATACGGCTCCCAGCCCATCGTATATATCAGAGGAAGGAAAAACGTAACCGTATTCCTTGCAGTGTCCTACTAATTTTTTGAAAACATCTTCCTGTGCCATATTATCTGTATTTTAATGATTTCATCGCCCGGTTGAGGAGAAACAATCTTATTCGTTTTGTTAATATTTAGAAACTATTCTGTTCTTTTCTTTGAATTATATTCGGTATAAAAGATAAATTCCCATTAATTATCCGTTCCGATTTCCTTAATGGCTTGGGTTACATTAATAGCATAATCTCCTATCTTTTCGCATTCAGAAAACATATCCGTATATAAAATTCCGGTAGGATAATTGTACCTTTTTCCTTCGATAGCAATGAGGTGTTCTTGTTTCAGAATGGTACGGTAATCGTTAATGGCATGTTCCAACTCGTAAGCCTTTTTCGCATTCACTTCTTTATATTCTATTGACAGGTTGTTACACATCACGCCTAAGGTTTCATCTATCAAAGCAAACATGCTTTTTAATTTATGGTTCAATTCTTCCGGGAATACCTCATTTTGTTCATTCTTACGAAGCATTGCCTTTGCTACATTAAGGGAAGAGTCGGCGATGCTTTCGATTTCCGAGACAATTTTAAACATGGCCCGGATGCGCTGAGAGTTTTCTGTTGATAACTTGGATTCGGATACTTTTGTCAGATAATCGGCAATTTCCACTTCAATTTTATCACTTTCATCTTCCAGCTTTACAAGTTTGTCAAATTGTTTTTCGAAATCTTTGGGCGTCATATCCAGGGAAGCTGCAACTTTCTGGAACATATCCCGGGTATTTTTACCGTATAGGGCAATTTCCTGTTTAGCCTGGAACAGAGAAGCGTCCGGAGTGGAAAGTAATCCGATTTTTATGTGTTTTAATTTGAATACATCTTCATTGCTTTCCCGGGTAGGAATAATTTTGGTAACCAAACGGGCGATCAGTTTTGTAAACCAGATGAGTAGCAGAACATTGGTGACATTGAATACCGTGTGAAACAAAGAAAGAGCCATAGGCACTGCTTCTATACTTGTGCTTGGATTTCCGATGCCCACAAAAACACTCAGTTCTTCTATCCATTTTAAAAATACCGGAAAAATAGCCAATACCCAGGTCACACCGAATACATTGAAAAGAAAATGGGCGAAGGCAGCCCTTTTAGCAGTGGTGTTTG
>JAEXFF010000393.1 GCA_023400335.1 Bacteroidota bacterium | reverse complement strand
GACTTGAATGGACCCGGCAGAAAGATGATGACGTTTTAGATCCGTTTCTATATATTCCTTAACCCCGGCGGAACTGCAATCTTTCCGGCAACCTATACCCAGATGTAATACTTTCGGACGATAGTATAAAACCGGTTTACTGAATTCATAAATAAACGGAGTTACTGCAATGATCAATTCATATTTCTCTTCCGGAATTGCTTCCCGTCTGTAATATATATCCACATGGGCCGGAACAGTCCGTTCCAGTTCCGCAGTCCCATCATTCCGGACATCCAGTAGTAATGCAGCAGGTTTCCCGTTGACAAAAGAAGCAATCAATTGATTCATCGGCAAGGAATGCTCCGTTTCCCATCCTTTCTCTTTTCCCAAAACATCCAAAGCCCAGAGCCCCGTATTATCGCTCTGAGTCGTAACAACGGCCTCAGCTCCCAGACATCTTGCCAGCCGACAGGCCAGTTCATTTGCCCCCCCCAGGTGTCCGGATAAAACCGGAATTACATAACGTCCCGTAGAGTCAATACAAACCACAGCCGGATCGGTATATTTCGATTGAATGTAAGGAGCGATCGTCCTTACAGAAATTCCTAAAGCTCCAATAAAAATCCAGGCAGAGTAATGAGTAAAGTTTTCCTTCACGAATTTTCCTAAGGTTTTAATTGGTAAGGTATTCTTCCTTTCCTGTAGCGAAAATATGTCTGCCTCGATCTCCTTTCTCAGTACCTGAACAATTTCTTCTCCTTTATCAGACAAAATAATAATTGCTGTTTTCATCATTCTGTTTTTCTTTTAAATCTGGACGATCTTCTTTGCCCGGATCACCACAATCGGGTTATACTCATTCAAAGCAACCCGGTCCCGCATTTCAATCTGCAGGCCTAATCCAACGACAATTTCTTCAAACGAACGAAGGCTTTCTTCCGATACGGCATTAAACACCAATATCCCTCCCGCCTTCATTTTCTGGATGATTTTTCTGAGCATTGCTTCCATCTGTCCCCCATATCCACCCAGAAATACGGCATCAGGACACTCATATTCAGACAAGTCTACCTCCAGGAAATCGGCTATTACCGCTTCTATTCCGGGAGCGCCGAATTTACGGCTATTTTTTTCCATTAATTCCCTCCCTTCTTCCCGACACTCAAAGGCCGTAATATGCAAATGCGGGAACTGTAATTTAGCTTCTATGGATACCGAACCGGTACAAAAACCGACATCCCAGAAATAATGCCGCTGATAGAGATCCAACCGGCTCAATGTCAACAGACGAACCGGCATTTTCGTGATCATCCGTCCTCTTCCATTCAACAGATAAAATGTTTCCTCCGGTATACCAAAGAAACGCTGCCGGAGAGCTATTCTTTCAAGAATCAGACAATTCGGATTATCGAACTTTTGTATAGCAGCTTCCTCCAGTTTCCATTGCCGGACGGACTCCCCCGGATTCCCCAGTTTTTCGCCAACCGTCATCCGGTAATTATCGTATCCATAGGTCAGCATCCGCTCCGCAATAGCCGCCGGCGTATGCCGGTGATCCGTCAGTACTCCGATTTTCTCCTTTCCTTCTATCAGAGCTTTATCAAATTCATGCCAAGGACGTCCCGTCAAGGAAACCATATACATATCCTGATAAGGCAATATCAGCCGGTGAGCCAATACCTGCAAAGAATTAAAACAAGGATATACCCGGAGAACAGCCCCCGGCAGGTATTTACGTATGGTATTGGCAAAACCAAAAAATAAAGGATCCCCGGAAGCAAAAACGACAATCTCTTCATAGGCCGCATAAGTCTGGAACACTTCTTGTAAAGGCACTTTTATATCTATCCATACCCGGTCCGCCGGAAGCAAAGAAGCAACCAACTCATAATGCCTCTTGCCCCCGGAAAAAATACGATGGCTTTTTATTGCAAAGAGTACTTCCTTACTGAAAACGGGAGAAGGACTGTCTTCTAATCCGATAATATAAAATTTCATATTTTTGTCGTTAACGGTCAAGCAATTTCTGGAATTCCCGAAGGAAACAACCAATCTGATAACCACTGACAAAGCCGTGGTTCACAGACAAAGATACCGGCATCATCCGTTTCCCCTGTTCCAGAACCACCTTTCCAAATGTAAAAATAGGAATATTGGTATGCGGCTCTGAAGGAATTGACAATTGTACACTCGTAAAGCGATACCAGGGATTAACACTAATCAAAAGAATATTCCGGCCATGTTCCTTTTCACTGTGAGCCTGCCCTTCTCCCCGCTTAGCCGCCTCCACAAGGGGACTTGCTTTTTCCTGAAAGACTTCCCACTTTTCTTCTGCAGGTAATAGCACTGAACGATAACTTCCCTCTGCAGTCAAAACAGGCGTAAACAGGTCAATCCGGTCGTATAATACCACTTCCTCCCCCTCCTGTCGGTACCGGAATTCTTCGATACGGTTGGCAGCCACAAGAGCCGCATGCAGATAATACAAAGCAAACGAAATTTTTTGTTTTTTCGCTCTTTCGTATGCCCGGGTACAATCCACTTCAACCGTTACCGCTACCATAGGATTGAAAAAAGTCCTGAAAAATAAATATTCTTCTTTCCGTTTCCAGGTGTCTATATCAATGACCTGCCTCATATATCCGATTTATTTTTATTTTAAAAGTTAATTCACCAGTCCTTATGCCGGTTTATGAAAGTTCCCTGTTTTAATACCTACCGCTCACCCGTTTCCTGACTGGATGGAATACCTTATTTAAAGGTCTCTCCCCGGAAATAAATCTTTTGCATCATCAAAACACAAAACAGCATTCACGAGCGTAGCCGCCAGATTACTTCCCCCCTTGCGCCCTTCAATGATTATTTTAGGGATGTCAGTAAAAGATTTCAGCATGTGTTTGGATTCTTTTACATTTACAAAACCTACCGGAGCACCAATTACTCCCAACGGTTTTGCTTTTCCCTGCCGGATCAGGCGGCACAATTCCATAAGAGCAGTCGGAGCATTTCCAAAAACATACAGAGCATTCGGATGTTCCTCAACAGCCAAACGGATGCCGGCTTGTGTACGGGTAATATTCAATTCCGACGCCATTTCTTTTATTCTGGAATCGTCCAGATAACACTTTACCTTTACTCCCAAACGCTCCAAAGCTCCTTTGCGAATCCCCGAAGCGACCATGGTTACATCTGTAATAATTGTATCTACTTCCCTTTCACTCAAAGCTTTGTATAATCCTCCGACACTTCCTTCGTCCGCATAAAAAATATTTTCCATATCAAAATCGGCCGTCGTATGGATAGCGTGGAGCAACGCCCATTTACGATCCAACGGGAGATCCGGATTTTTCAGTTCGGAAGCAATGGTACGAAAACTCCGCATCATGATTTCTTGCCCGGGCTTGATGCCGGAAAGAGAAACCCCGCCACTTCCGTTCTCCTGAACCATCTCTACGGATAGCACCTTACCCCCGTCCCCGGGTGCTATGCTTGTATAATATCCCCGGGGGGTGATAAATTTATCCCGCCACAAATACGATTGGCTGTTTCCGATCAATACCACGGTAAACATATCTACCTGTTCCGGATCAAAATCATCCAAAGTTGTCAGTTTTACCTCTTCATCCGCTCTTCCGGCCTGCCGTACAAAACCAACCGGAGTATTAGCAGCCCGTTCCTGCAGAAAAATTTCTTTCAAACGGTATAATTGCCAATAACGCCCTTCGCTCTTAGGATTGTAAACAGCGGTTATAAAATCGGCTGTAGCCGCTGCCCTGATCCGCTGCTCTATTTTCTCCCAGGGAGTCAGTAAATCAGACAATGAGATGACACAGAAATCATGTCCTATCGGGGCTCCTAACAATGCCGCAGCTTTCTGAAAAGCACTGATCCCGGGTAGAACTTCGATCTCTGTCTCAGCATTCCGTTCCCGCTTCATCTCCCAAATCAAAGGAGCCATCCCGTAAATTCCGGCATCCCCCGAACTCACCACACATACCGTTTTACCCTGTTCTGCATATTCAAATGCAAGAGATGCCCGTTCCCTTTCTCTACGCATTCCGGAATCTATACACTCTCCTCCCTCTTTGACCAATTCCCGGATAAAAGCAAAATAATATTTATACCCGACCACCACATCCGACAGAGCAATAGCCGCACGCACCGCAGGGGTAATATCTTCTTCGCAGCCCGGACCGATTCCGGCAACAAATATTTTTCCCATTTTATATTCGTATTTCTATTTTCCGACAAAGTTAATATTTTGAACGAAAAAGAATATGTCAAAAGCGAGAAGGTTGCTTCTGACATATTCTCTCTTTTTTAAAATGTTTGTAAAAACCGGCAAAAAAGGAAAATACAAACATTTTCAGGAAAAATGTTAAAAACGATAGGATATCGTTCCGGTAAAATTCCTCGGTTTGCCCAAAACAGTAGTACTCTTATAATACTCTTTATCGAAGAGATTATCCACGTTTAAAGCCAAGGTCACTTTTTTCTTTATGGTATAAAACAATCCTCCGTCGACCAGGAATAAAGCCGGATAATAAGTACGGGTAGCTACATTTGTAAATATTTTATCCTGGAATGTTCCACTCAAATGAATGGACAAATTTTTCAATACTCCTTTGGGGATAGTATAATCACCATATATGTAGAATGTCGTCCGGGGAATACCGGTTGCCCGTATATTCTTACTGGGATCGGTATATTCAGGATATTCATCACTCTTACGGATCTTTCTGATCCGGTAATCCTGCCAGCCTAACCCTCCTGTAATAGTCAGGGTAGAAACAGGACGTACGGTCAGTTCCAGATCAAATCCCCGGGAATCAGCTATTCCCACCTGTCCCTGAATAGTCTTCTCTACATCGACCCCATTTTCGTCTTTTTCATATTCAGTACCTAAAGATTTGACAACGTTATTTTTGCGGATGTAATATACGCTTGCCGAAAAGTCCAGACGGTTTGCCCACGTATACCGTACTCCGACTTCTGCCTGATATCCTTTTTCCGGTTTGAATACTTCCCCTCCGTCTTTGGAAGGATCGAAACGATTTCCTTTTTTATCCAGATAAATCACCCGTTCGTTATACATGGTATTATAG
>JAEXFF010000371.1 GCA_023400335.1 Bacteroidota bacterium | reverse complement strand
GAATAATTCCTGCTATTTTAGTCCACATTTAGTAATATTTGGAAAATTTGCAGCTTGAAAAATAAATTTTATTATTTAAACGAACAAATTTAGTAAGAAATATATTAATGCTCTTGTATTTTAGGATTGTTTTTATGTCTTTTTCCGTCCCGGGTCGTTTTTTTTGCGAAATTAGTTTCCATCGCCTGAGTTAAATCTACTCCGGTTTGATTGGCTAAACAGACCAACACCCAAAGAACGTCGGCCATTTCATCCGCCAGGTTGTCCTTTTCTCCATCTTTAAAAGACTGTTCCCCATATTTTCTGGCCATTACGCGGGCTAATTCTCCTACTTCTTCTGTTAAAATGGCCATATTGGTCAATTCATTAAAATACCTTACTCCGTATATTTTGATCCAACTGTCTACTTTCGCCTGAAGTTCTTTGAGATCCATAGGTAATAATTTTAAATTGAGTGTAAAAGTATGAGTTGCCGTGAAAATTTTCACTTATATTCTTTTTTTTGAATCCATTAAAATAGTAACCGGGCCATTATTGTTCAGTCTTACTTGCATGTCAGCTCCGAATACTCCGGTTTTGATTTCTTTCTGCATTTCTTTCGCTAATGCCTGTACAAATTTTTCATAAAGCGGGATAGAGATTTCCGGACGGGCTGCATCGATATAAGCGGGACGATTCCCTTTTTTTACCCGGGCCATTAAAGTAAATTGGCTGACAGCTAAAATATCTCCGCCTTTTTCTTTTATGGAATAATTCATTATTCCCTTTTCGTCATCGAAAATTCGTAGATTACAGATTTTACTGCTCAGCCATTCAATATCTTCTTCAGTATCATCGGCTTGTATCCCGACTAAAATCAGCATTCCTTCCCGAATAGAAGAGTATAATTTTCCACCTAAAGTTACGCTGGCTTCAGATACACGTTGTACGACTACTTTCATCGGATTTATTTTTCTGTTTGCAAAGATATCCTTTTCGTTTAAAAAGAAGAAAGAGAAATAAGGCTATTCCTCACTTTTATTCTAGTATTTGGTATTTTATTGGTTTTACTTTTTAATAAAAAACCATCCGGAAAACAATTTCCCGGATGGTTTTTGTTCATTAAAACAACCTGATATTAGGAATAATTACCTGTTTATTTTAAATCTAATCCTATGTTGAAAACAGTATTCGTTGGCCATTCTTGAAGAAGTCCACCCAGTAAAAGTATAGCTAGTTGTGCATCTTCGGGGATGATTCCAGCATCTGAAAGCAATTTCCATAATTTTAATAAATCTGATTTTGCTCCTATGTTAGAAGGATCATCTGCTGGGGTTTCAGTATCTCTAAAAATGGGATCAAAAGCAGTTCTGTCCAAATACATGTAAGTGTGTCCGCTTTCAGCTTTAGCTACATTCAGAGGCACTCCATTTTTAATCCAATCCAATAACATCTCAAAACTGGCATCACTGATTTCACTGAAATCCAAGCCTGTAAATTGAGACAATAATTGTTTGATTGTACTGGCATTTCCATTTAATACGGTAGCAATAATAGTGGCCAGGGTTTCATCTCCTCCGCCGGTACCGCTTTCGCTCATTGCTTGAGCAACTATGGCTGTGATATTCAGTTTTACATATAATTTGCCATCTTTTTCAAACCAGTAGGCTAAATTCTTAGGTGAACTAATTTCTCCACTGGTCGGAATTAGAGCATTTACAACTTCTTCACTAGGAGCCTGTCCGACAATCATAGGGAAAATCAAATTCTGATCAATCTGAATTTCGCCTGAATAATATTGGGCACAAATATTTCCGTCTGTTGCTAAAGTAACAGATTTTAATACCTGAGGCAAAACAAGTCCACCCAAACCTTTAAATAACATGGCATAAGTCTCTCCCAATTCCGCATCTTCAAATGTACAGGATGCATATAAGGCACTATTTAACACCCAAGCCGGATATGTTGTCTCCCCCATAACGAATTCTCCCGTCTTATATTCTCCTAAAGTATATGTCTTAGCCCATCCTTGTGGATCCGGAACAGTTACATTTAATTTTAAAGTCATCTCTCCTTTCTTTACAGTACCAGAATAAGCCACACTGTATTCTGTAGAACGGGCAACCGGAGACGTACCACTGAAAATATATTCTCCTTCCCCTTCTGTCAGGGCGATATTTTCCAAAGTCGCTTCTGCTTTTCCCGGAAGAATATCCATTAAAGTCAATGAGGCCGTTTTTCCGTCTGTAGTGGCAAATTTTATTTGTTTCCCGCTTACAATAACATCACTATAACTTAATGTTAATTTGTTATCGTTGTCTGAACCATACGTTACGCTAATATCGCTGGGCGGAATTAAAGGAGTATAATCGTCATCATCATTACAAGATGTAAAATTTATGGCAAAAATCACCGTTAATAATAATAATAAATTTTTTTTCATAGTCACTTTGGAATTAATGTTTATTAAATTCAAAAAATATAAGTGTTTAATTTAAAATAATTTACATTCATTAAGTTCTGTTAAAACTGCTTCTAAACAATGAATAGTTTCTTAACAAAAAATATGCCAAAAAGATTAAAATGTTTATTTGATTCAATAAAAATGAAAAATAATATGCAGGAAAGGTTTAGAATATGCCGGATTTAAGTTGTCTGCCAAAAGTTTTTCGTATGTTTAACGAAAAAAGTTGCAGATGTACACAAAATAGAATAGTTAATCTTTAAAGGCTATATTTGGAACTGAAAATATTTTACTTTACTTTTGCTCCTGCTTTCTGGCTGAGTAGTTCAATGGATAGAACGGAAGTTTCCTAAACTTTAAATTCGGGTTCGATTCCCGGCTCGGCTACAAATCGTTAAAAACAAGAAGGAATAAAAATAAATTTATTCTAATCTAGGGCCTTGTTTGTGGATAATTTACTGATACATTCTTTTTTTGAACCAGAGATAACATATCTTTGCAAAGAGAAATTTCTTTTGTCATATTCTTTTTCTATATTTAAGTAGGCTGTTACTTAGATTCTGGCGTACGGTTATATAATTTCATAAGACTTTAGGATACATTTTTATAACTTTGATGATACGTTGTAATATCATCTTTAAAATGATTTAGAATCTATCAGATTTTAAGATTATTTAGAAAAGTATGCTATCTTATAAGATACAATGAAGCTGTTTGAATCAAAATCAAAGGGCGTATACGTCTAGTACAAATTATATTTGTTTTATACTTTAAAGTAAACAATGAATCGTATAGAATCGCAGTACTCGCGGATGTTCTTGTTCAATCTTGTTTTATAATAAAAATGTAGAGTTATGAATATTATAGTAAAATATTAGCACTCAATGCCTGTACTTGCAAGTACGGCTTGTTGATAATAATGTTTAATCTCTTTTATCTCCGTAACCAAGTCAGCAAGGGGCGATAAGTTCATTAGGAGCATACCTTTCTGTTATGATTACTTCTGTTGCTTCGGACTTCTGTTTTAAAATAGATAAAAGTTTATTCAATGTGAACATATTATAGAAAAGGGCGATATTGGCTTTGCTCAGAACAATGACATCGTATTGATTGGATTTAATAATTTCCGATATTTCGTCCAGCTCTTTACATGCTGCCTCAATATCTGCCTGAGATGGCTGACAATAGATGAAATATTCCAGGCCGTATTGTCTGACTTCAACATTTGTAAGGTTTTGTTGTAGAATTTTTATCTTCGAGTATATCTGCCCTTTGGCAAACTGTGCAAAGAATACGGACTTTCCTGCACCGATAGCCCGAAGTGTGAGTACAAGTACAGCTGTTGTTTCCCCTTGCTATTGCCTGTATAAACATGAATATACCCTTTCATTTTTATATATTTTAATCCTCTCGTCAGAATAATCTGACGAGAAGATTCGATTTATTATTAAGCAATTATGTTAAGTTATCTGAGAAATATATTTTCCCTTTTTAAATTAAGGTTTAGTATATTGTCCCGCTACCATCTGTGCATAAGTGGGGTTGTAGCCGCAATATGTAACCGACCAATTGGCCGCGTCGAGTGTTGGAATTACTTTCGCCAATCCTTTGAAATCTACCAGTTTATCGCAATAACTAATCTCTACTTTGTCGATAGAGGTGATACCATTAAAGGCGTCGAGATTCGTCATCCTTGCGCTGGAAGTGTTCCATTGACTGTGTTCCATTAGTGTAAATACACCCACTTTGCTTAGAACAGGTATTTTAATGGTAGTAAGCGCCGTTATATAAGTCAACGTAAATTCTTCCACTTCGCTTAATTTTGGTGCATTGAGTTCTACGATATAAGACGAACTAAGATTGAATGTTCCTATTTTTACTACATCATATAAATTTAATATTGTCCCGGTTGTTCCTGTATTGAATTTAAGTGTACCGATACTTTTGATGTGGGCAAAGTCAAATTTATTCGTTTGGGAGCCACTAGACACATCCATGGTACCTTCCACAATTTGCAGTCCTTCGAACACAGGAGTTGGGCACTTTGCATTACTTGCATAATTGAGCGTCAAATTGCCGATGCTAATAGGTGACTTTATCGTTTTGAGCGATAGACAAC
>JAEXFF010000362.1 GCA_023400335.1 Bacteroidota bacterium | reverse complement strand
CAGCTATACTGTTTCCATAATATACTTCCTTACTCAGATTTATGGTTTTATCTACAGGATTGTAATGGTCAGTTAGCTGACCTTCTACACTGCCGATTTTTACTCCGGTGATTCCGTTGTCCCGGAGCATTTTCTCTACGACCTCTTTTCCGTTCATGCCGTTGGCGGTAGGTATTTTTGAATATTTGACAAAACGGCTTTTAAGTTGCTGACTAATCAGCCAGCTAATCAGGGTGAATCCAATAAAAATAATCCAGATCCACATATTACCTGCAAACAATGTTGTGTGTTCCATATTTATAGTTGATTAAACTGTTTGTTGTAAAGGTGCAAAAAATGTACCAATTTCCTCAAAGATACGATGAATGTCGTTATTACAGATCGCTTTTGAATAATTTAACAATTACTGACAAAATGCTTGTTCCGCAAATAGAAAATAGAAAGAGTTGTTTTCCGGAGAGTTATTTTTATTTTTGCAAGTAAACAGGAGATTATGGGAAAAGTTTTGATTATAGATGACGAAAATCAGTTAAGGAGATTATTGTCCCGTATAATTGGTTTGGAAGGCTATGAGGTTGTACAGGCTGATAGCTGCAAATCAGGAATGAAACAATTGCTGATCACTGATCCGGCAGTCGTATTGTGTGATGTCCGCTTACCGGACGGAAATGGAGTGGATTTAGTAAAGGAGATAAAAAAAGTTAAGCCTTGTGCAGAGATTATAATGCTTACGGCTCATGGGAATATTCCGGATGGGGTACAGGCTATAAAAAATGGAGCCTTTGATTATATTACCAAAGGAGATGACAACAATAAAATTATTCCTCTTTTAAGCCAGGCTATGGGAAAAGCTCTGGCTGCCCAGGAGATGCAGTTCTCTGAAGGAAATAGAGATAAAAAATGTTCTTTCGAACGTATTTTAGGTAGCTCCCGGATTTTGAAAGAGGCAGTGGAACTAGCTGAGAAAGTAGCCGGTACGGATGTACCTGTTTTGTTAACGGGGGAAACCGGTACCGGAAAAGAAGTGTTTGCCCGGGCTATTCACGATAATAGTTCCCGTATACAGAAGGCTTTTGTGGCCGTTAATTGTTCTTCTTTTACAAAGGATTTATTGGAAAGTGAGATGTTCGGTCATAAAGCCGGAGCTTTTACCGGAGCTTTCAAAGATAAGAAAGGTTTGTTTGAAGAAGCAGATAAAGGCACTATTTTTTTAGATGAAATCGGAGAACTGGCTTTTGATTTACAGGCTAAACTTCTACGTATATTGGAAACCGGTGAATTTATTAAAGTCGGAGACACAAAACCGGCAAAAGTAGATGTAAGAGTGATTGCGGCAACGAACCGGGATTTACAAAAAGAGATAGCAGAAGGACATTTCCGGGAAGATTTGTTTTACCGCTTGTCGGTATTTCAGATTCATTTGCCCCCTTTAAGAGAACGGCCGGAGGATATTCAAGGTTATGTAAACTCGTTTGTAAAGTTATTTGAAAAAAAAGTGGGAAAGCATATAAGTACTATTGAGCCTGCCTATATAGAAGCTTTGAAAAAACATACCTGGAAGGGAAATGTAAGGGAATTGAGGAATGTCATAGAGCGGAGTATGATTATTGCCGGGGACGACCGGTTAATGGTGACAGACTTGCCCATTGAAATTCAAAATGCACAGGCTATTCAGAGCGGGGAACCTGTTCTTTCGGATTTTGAGTTAGCTGGTATGGAAAAGAAACATATTCTCAAAGTACTACAATATACGGCGGGTAATAAGACAGAAGCCGCTCGTTTAATGCATATCGGTCTCACAACCTTATACCGGAAAATAGAAGAATACAATATAAAACTCAAAAATTTGGAGTGATTTTGCGGTAAACCTGCTTTTTCCTGCATTTTTTATTTTTGCCGGGCTGCGAACCATTTTAACTTAATTATGGCAAAGAAGTGGTTTTTGTTTAATCTTTATCCTTTTCTTTTTCGTAAGGAGAATTAAAGTTAGACGAATTATTAAATTAAAACGGAACGGTATGATTAAGATTATTTTTACAGTTTTATTTTTGATTGGCTCTTGGAGCGGATATGCTCAGGATATAGAGAAAAATGTTGGAGAAGTTGAAAAGAAAGTTATTGAATGGAGACGGCATATTCATCAACATCCGGAATTGTCTTTTCAGGAAAAAAATACGGTGGCATACGTAGATAGTCTTCTGAAAAGTTTTGGAAATATTCAGATCTCTCACCCGACTCCCACCAGTGTTTTAGGTATCTTAAAAGGAACGAGACCGGGGAAAACAGTTGCTTTCCGTGCTGATATGGACGCTTTGCCTGTACAGGAAGAGACAGGACTGCCGTTTGCTTCGGTCGTTCCCGGGGTGAGCCATGCCTGCGGGCATGATGCTCATACGGCTTTATTACTGGGAACAGCGGAGGTACTTTCGAAAATGAAAAATGAAATTCAGGGTACTGTATATTTTATATTTCAGCCCGGGGAAGAAAAAGCGCCTGGAGGTGCACAGGGGATTATAAAATCGGGAGCCTTAAAAGGGGTGGATGCTATTTTTGGAATTCATGTGGTTCCGAATTTTCCGGCAGGCCATATCGGTATTCTTCCGGTAGGAGCTGCCTCTACAGCGTCGGATGGCTTTTTCCTGACCATTCACGGAAAAGGAACACATGGATCCATGCCTCAGTTGGGGATCGATCCTATTGTTATTGGAGCTGATATCGTGATGTCCCTTCAGACAATTATTTCCCGCAATGTTACACCCGGAGAAATGGCTGTTATTTCTGTAGGAAAATTTCAGGCTGGCAATGCACCCAATGTTATTCCTCCGACAGCAGAATTAGCAGCTACCGTACGTACAGTTACAGATACCACCCGTCAGTTGGTTGCCGACTGTATAAAAAACAGAATTGAATACATCACAAAAGCGTATGGAGCCACTTATGATCTGAATTATGTTTTCAGTTACCCTGCCGTTCAGAATGATGCAGCCCTGTGCGCCCTGGCCAAAAAAGCAGCTATTCAGGCTATCGGAGCAAATAATGTCGCTGATGTGCCCCGGATGCCTGCCAGTGAAGATTTTTCCTATTACCAGGAAGTGGCTCCCACCTGCTTTATGGTGCTGGGAGTGGGAAATGGAGTTGCTAATCACAATCCGGCATTTAATCTGGACGAAAGTGCTTTGAAAAATGGAGTGAGGACAGAAGTACAAATTATTCTGGATTATTTAAATTCCAAATAAGGCTGTCCGAATAAATCGAGTTGTCAAAATTAAGACGCTGTTTATCAACAAAATAAACAATTTCTGAAAAAATCTGTCTGACAAACATTTCTGAATCAGATCTTTTTCTGATTTCCGTTAAAAAACAGAGGGAACAGTATTCGCTGATCCCTCTATTCTTGAAGTAAATATTTTCTTTGGTTTTTACTAACGTTGAAATACTTTCGTGGCATCTTTCGGCGTCTTGTACCAGTCACTGCTGCGGGCGCCTCCGTTGGCGCTATGGGTAAAGTAATAGCAGTCGTCTATGCTGTTTCCTTCCAGACACCAAAGAAATTTCCAGGCGGGGTTTTCCGGGTCACTGATCGGAATTTCCAGTACATAAGGATATGTGCCTGTATTATAATTGGTGTCGAAAATATAATTCGTTCCGTTATACAGGTACGGTTTAATATCTCCATACAGTGTATAACTAGTTGTCTTATCCGATTCGGTATACTGCTGTTCCGGCCTTACATTTTCATATCCTTTAAGTCCTGTCAGGAAAGGCGAATAACTGCTTCCTACTTTAAATCCGAATTCGTTGTCATACAAGGCTCCTGTTGCCAAAGGCTTAGTAATAACCTGTTTGGCTTTATTGGAGGTTTTATAATAATCAATAATTTTATATTCAATTACGGCGTCGTTAAAGTCAAAATCTCCTTGTATCGGATAATTATCTTCAAACAAATAAATACCTGTTATTGTTTTATATTCATCTATCACGGGAGGATCGATGGGTTCACTGGGATTGATTGCAAGCGGATTACTTTCTAAAAGACATAACATATCGTTGTAGTCCCCATCGTATTTTGATTCAGTAACACTCCTGTTTTCCATACCTAAGATGTTTCCTTCAAAAGAGCCTTCCTGGATATGCCGGATAAAGCCATTTGCTATGTATTGATTCTCTATCTTGAATTCTCCTTTACCATCCAGATATTTAAGCGTAAAATTGGTAATTTTTTCATTGAGATGAGGAGTGGTAAATTGAATTTTACTGTTTCCGTAATAAACGAAACCAATACTTAAACCTTTTTCAAATCGTCCCAATTTGTATCTCTTGTAAGAAGAAATACCTCCGGAACTGAGTTCATCTTTCGTATAGAATATATGATGTGTTTTATTGTCAATATCAGCATAAGGGATGGGTTGAATTTGACCGTTTACAATTCCGTAAAATGTACAGTCATCTTTTTCCAGAGAACCTTGTTTGTCACTGTTATACGTATAAAACCAAATTTTCCCGTAAAGCCCTCCCTGCCGGCTGCCTCCATCCCCGACAAACGTCATCCATACATCAGCTTCGTTGAAATCACCCGTACTTCCCGTCTCTGCAATGACTAAATCCGTACATTTGTATAAATTTCCTCCCCTTACATTATTTGTCGCTTCCGGAAAATAGGAACTATTGATGGCTGCCAATACATTTTCATCGATACTCTGAGTATCCGAACTCCTGCTATTTGCATCAATGAGGATGTCTTTCACAGCGGATTCATACATTTTTCCGTTTCCGATAATGTATAATTTATCGACATCATTCGGTACTTCCAATAGTGTGTTTATAGGCGTTTTACCAATCAGGCAGGGCTGCTTTATTAAGTTCCCTTCCTCGTAGGGATACTGGTAGTAAACAGCATATACCAAACCTTCCCGAGGAGAAGTGATATTTACTTTAATATCTTTACGGTTACTGAAAGATTTTGCGTATTCCAACAGGTTATCTTCATTGTAAAAATTTTTATGATCGACGCATGCCCCGAAAATAAAAAGGCATATAAATAGTACAATAAATGGTTTCATTTTTATTAATTTAAATATGCTACAAAAGTATAAATAATTATTATAGTCCTTTTCTCTCTTTATAAAAATTTTTAGAGAGCAAAGTAGAATAAATAATATATTATAAATTTTTTACGGATAAAATTTGTTTGGGTTCACCGGCTTCGGAATTTTATCGATAGCGTTTACTGTTTTGAAAATTGGCTTTTTCATTTTGAAAGGGTGGGGCTTTATAAACCGGAAGAGTTTAAATGCTAATAATCACATTCTGAATATATTACTATGAGATAATAAATTGAGGCATGGTATTAGTATAAGAAGGAAAAGGAAAATTTATTAAATTAAAAGTTATGGAAATTTTATCTTTTATTTTTTTATGTGTAACCGGAGCATTGTGTTATTGTTTTTTATTCAAGTGTGTGAATTGGTTTGAAAAAATTTAAAAATGTTTGAAAATATGTTTATGGTATTGTTTATTCTGAGTATAGGGATGTTCGGGTATTTATTGTATGTATTAATCAGACCCGAAGAATTTTAGCCGTTCAGAAAGATGTATTTACGTTTTTATCTGAAGAACCGGTCCTCTGAAATCAAAAAATTGAAAAATGGATACAGAAATTTTAGGTAGTATATTACAGGTTGCAGCCATGGTCGTTTTGGCATATCCGCTTGGTTGCTATATTGCAAAAGTGTATAAAGGGGAACGGTCCGTACTGGATTTTATGGCCCCTATAGAAAGATGGATTTATAAGTTGTGTGGGATTAATCCTCAGGAAGAAATGAATTGGAAACAGTTTTTAGTAGCATTGCTTTCCATCAATATGTTTTGGTTTTTCTGGGGAATGATTTTACTGGTATCTCAGGGAGTGTTGCCTCTTAATCCGGACGGAAATCCCGGACAAACTCCCGACTTAGCTTTTAACACCTGTATTAGTTTTATGGTAAATTGTAATTTACAGCACTATAGTGGGGAAAGCGGTCTGACTTATTTTACTCAACTGTTTGTGATTATGTTATTTCAGTTTATTACTGCCGCTACGGGTATGGCTGCTTTAGCCGGTATTTTTAAAGCGATGTCTACCCGTAGCGGGAGGCAGATCGGAAATTTTTGGGATCTTTTGGTCAAGAGCTGCACCCGTGTTCTATTGCCTCTGTCTTTAATTGTCGGTTTTATTTTAATTCTCAATGGTGTCCCTATGGGATTCGATGGAAAAATGGAATTGACAACGCTGGAAGGTGGTCGGCAATCTGTTTCCCAGGGACCGGTGGCTGCTATTGTATCCATTAAACAATTGGGAACGAACGGAGGAGGTTATTTCGGTGCTAATTCTACTCATCCGTTAGAAAATCCTACTTTTTTGACAAATATGTTGGAATGCTGGTCAATTCTTATCATTCCTATGGCTATGGTATTTGCTTTCGGCTTTTATTTAAAAAGGAAAAAACTAGCCTATACGATTTTTAGCGTAATGTTATTTGCTTACCTGCTGGGAGTTATCGGGGCTCATTATTATGAATTAAAGGGGAATCCCGGAATTGATGAGCTCGGTATCGCTCAGCATACCGGGGCGATGGAAGGAAAAGAAACCCGTATAGGGGCAGCGGCAACGGCCTTATGGAGTCAGACAACCACTGTTACTTCCAATGGTTCAGTCAATGGGATGCATGATAGTGTTATGCCTTTAACAGGAATGATGACAATGTTGAATATGATGATTAATAGTTGGTTCGGAGGGGTAGGCGTGGGGTTTATGAATTATTATATTTTTATCATTATTGCTGTATTTATCAGTGGTTTGATGGTCGGGCGTACCCCGGAATTCTTAGGAAAAAAGGTGGAGGCCCGGGAGATAAAGATTGCCATGATTGTCGCTCTGGCTCATCCCTTTATTATTCTGGTCGGTAGCGGACTTGCCAGTTATTTGGCAGCGCATCATCCGGATCTGGCAGAAATTTGGCTGAATAATCCGTCTTTTCACGGATTGAGCGAAATACTGTATGAGTATACTTCTGCAGCTGCCAATAACGGCTCCGGTTTTGAAGGATTGGCAGACAATACCTACTTCTGGAATTTTACAACCGGTATTGTGTTGATTATAAGCCGATATTTACCGATTATCGGGCAAGTTGCCATTGCTGGTTTATTGGCTTCTAAAAAATTTATTCCGGAGAGCGCAGGTACGTTGAAAACGGATACGGGAACATTTGCTGTTATGACATTTGCAGTCATATTTATCGTAGCAGCTTTGTCTTTTTTCCCGGTTCTTACCTTGGGACCCATTGCGGAATATTTGAGTTTATAAGATTGTAAAAGTAAAGCGGTTGGAACACAACTGTATAATAAAGATAAAAAATGAAAACGAATAGGTCGGCTTCTTTGTTTTCGAAGGAGCTTATAATGGAAAGCTTAAAACAGTCATTTGTGAAATTAAATCCGCGGACGATGTTTCGGAATCCGGTGATGTTTGCGGTGGAAATCTGTACTTTGATGATGTTTGTCGTTACAGTTTATGCTGCGCTGACCGGAGATGTGAATCAGGCTTCAGTAGGATATAATATAACTGTATTCCTGCTTCTTTTGGTTACTTTGCTTTTTGCCAATTTTGCAGAGGCTATAGCAGAGGCCCGCGGAAAAGCTCAGGCTGACAGTTTGCGTAAAACCCGGGAAGAAACACCTGCTAAGCTGGTATTGAATGATTTAATTAAGGTGGTCAACAGTTCTCGGTTGAAAAAAGGGGATATCTTCGAATGTGAAGCCGGAGATATTATTCCTTCCGACGGGGAAATTATAGCGGGACTGGCTTCTATTGACGAAAGTGCTGTTACAGGTGAGAGTGCACCGGTTATTCGGGAAGCAGGGGGCGATAAAAGTTCCGTGACCGGCGGGACGAAGGTTTTATCGGACCGGATACGGGTGAAGGTAACGACTCAGGCGGGAGAGTCTTTTTTGGATAAGATGATTGCTTTGGTGGAAGGCGCTTCCCGTCAGAAAACTCCCAACGAAATTGCGTTGACTATTTTATTGGCCGGATTTACCTTGGTATTTGTCGTTGTGTGTGTTACACTTAAATCTTTTGGGGATTATACCGGAACCGATATTACGATAGCTGCTTTTCTTGCCTTATTTGTTTGTTTGATTCCGACGACCATCGGAGGTTTACTTTCTGCCATCGGTATTGCAGGCATGGACCGGGCTTTGCGGGCCAATGTAATTACGAAGTCCGGAAAAGCTGTCGAAACGGCTGGGGATATCGATACGCTTTTGTTGGATAAAACCGGAACAATTACCATCGGAAACCGGAAAGCCACTCAGTTTTATCCGGTAACTGGGGTAAACGAAAGAGAATTTATTCAAATCTGTCTGATGGCTTCGTTGGCGGATGAAACTCCGGAGGGGAAATCCATTGTAGAACAGGGGCGCGGGCGAGGATTCCGGATACGGGAGTTGCAGACAGCAGGAGCCAGGATGATTAAATTTACCGCAGAGACAAAGTGTTCCGGAGTAGATC
>JAEXFF010000345.1 GCA_023400335.1 Bacteroidota bacterium | reverse complement strand
CCCGTGCATACGGCCCAAGGTATCCGTAAAACCGTATGAAGCGGGGCCGGCTGCCATATTATCCGGATGTAATGTACGTCCTGTACCCCCTCCTGAAGCCACAGAAAAATATTTCTTTCCGGTTTCCATACATTCTTTTTTATAAGTACCGGCTACCGGGTGTTGGAAACGGGTCGGATTTGTGGAATTACCGGTGATGGACACATCTACTCCTTCGTGGCGCATAATGGCAACACCTTCCCGTACATCATCTGCACCGTAACAACGGACTTTTGCCCGCTCGCCATTGGAATAAGCTTTTTCTTGCACTATTTTTAATTCGCCTGTATAGTAATCGAATTGAGTTTGTACATAAGTAAAGCCGTTAATACGGGAGATGATCATGGCGGCGTCTTTTCCTAAGCCATTCAGAATAACCTGTAAAGGTTGTTTACGTACTTTATTGGCCGATTTGGCAATGCCGATGGCTCCTTCTGCAGCAGCAAAAGATTCGTGTCCGGCCAGGAAAGCGAAACATCCGGTTTCTTCCCGCAATAACATGGCTGCCAGATTGCCGTGCCCCAGACCTACTTTTCGGTCAGCTGCTACTGAACCCGGGATACAAAATGCCTGTAAACCTTCTCCGATTGCTTCAGCAGCATCGGCAGCTTTTACACATCCTTTTTTTATAGCAATTGCAGCACCTACTACGTAAGCCCATTTTGCATTTTCGAAACAAATCGGCTGTGTTTTTTCACAAATATCATAAGGATTGATTCCTTTTGCATCGCAGATTGCTTTTGCTTCTTCAATATCTTTGATGCCGTAGCTATTTAAAACCGCGTTAATCTGATTAATCCGACGGTCGTAACTTTCAAATAATGCCATATTTTTTAGATTTTAGATTTTAAATTTTAAACCGGATTTCTTTTTCAAGGACGATTTATAATCTAAAATTCACAATTTACTATTTCTTTTTATTCGTGACGAGGGTCGATATATTTAGCAGCTTCTGCGAAACGGCCATAAGTTCCTTTTGCTTTATCCAACGCTTCCTGAGGAGCAATCCCTTTTTTCAAGAAATCGGTGAACTTACCTAGATGAATGAATTCATATCCAATAACTTCTCCTTCTTCATCCAGCCCCATACGGGTTACATAACCTTCAGCCATTTCCAGATAACGGGTTCCTTTGGCTTTGGTACCGAACATCGTACCGACCTGACTCCGTAATCCTTTACCTAAATCTTCCAGACTGGCACCAATAGGCAATCCTCCTTCAGAAAAGGCGCTCTGTGTGCGTCCGTAAACAATTTGCAGAAATAATTCACGCATAGCGGTGTTGATTGCATCACAAACCAAATCCGTATTCAAAGCTTCCAATAATGTTTTTCCCGGGAGGATCTCTGAAGCCATTGCGGCAGAATGAGTCATGCCTGAACAACCGATCGTTTCTACCAAAGCTTCTTCGATGATGCCGTCTTTAATGTTCAGTGTCAATTTACATGCACCTTGCTGAGGAGCACACCAACCAATTCCATGCGTTAAACCCGAAATGTCTTTGATTTCTTTGGAGCGCACCCATTTCCCTTCTTCGGGAATAGGAGCCGGACCGTGATTCGGTCCTTTCTTCACAACACACATGTGTTGTACTTCCTGTGAATAAATCATACTCTAGCTTTTATTGATTAATATATTGTTACACATCACTTTTGCACATACATACCCGGCAAAGATACGGGTTTGTTTGATATAAAAAATAAATAAATTGAGATAAAATTATGCATACGTTTGCAAAAAATTATAACAAATATCAGATTCTATATAAAAAATGAAAAAACGGCCTAATTTATGGGATAGTCAAATGCAATAGCAAAAGATTTTTTTTTGATCAGATTTTTATTTCTGTACCGAAAGAAAATATCTTAAAGGATACCTTATTGACGGAGGACGCCTTTTCTTTCGTTCGGTTTTCCCCTGTCCGGGTCTGGGAAAATAGTATGGAATGTCAAAATACCCGAATGTAAAAGGGGATATTTTTCTTCCGGCTTGTCCACACTTATTTGCGTTCGCTGATGAATAAAAAGTTAACTTTATCTTGCTTCTCCGATTAATTATTTACTTTTACAAAAAGATTCTCTCTCTATGAATAAGCAAAGTAAAGAGAATGAATGCGGAAATAGAAAGTGGAGTAGGAAGAGAACAAAATATCCAATCGGGTTTTGTTTTATTTCTTTGTATTCGGAACTGTGGAAAAAAGTTTGTCCGGTCGGGAATAGGCTGATGTAAATTTAAATACTCAGGAAGTTCGGATTAAATAAAAACGATAATTCAGCGGATATGAAACTGATTGCAATTCTGTTGTTCTGTTGTGTGAATCTGCTTGTGTTGGCTCAGGAGTCAGTGTCTCCTATAATTATTGATTCCATTGAAAGTCAGAATTTAAAGCAAGTGCGGAAATTTTGCCTTTATTTGCCGCCACAATTTGATTCTCAAAGAGAATATCCGGCGATTATTGCAACGGACGGACAGCTTATAGTGGAAGGAAATTACGCTCCGGTACTGGATTCCCTTATCAGGAATAAACTGACAGAACCTTTTGTATTGATTGGAGCCTATTCCGATGAAACTCCTGCATGTGGCGTAACGGTCAGAAACCTGGAATATTTGAGACCAGAAAAGAAAGATAAAGTAGCACAGACCTATTTCAATAATCACTATCGGTTTTTTACAAAAGAACTAGTGGGAAAGGTTTTGGCTAAATACCGTATTAAAATACATACTCCCCTCGTGTTTTACGGTTGCTCCAATGGTGGTGATTTCGGGCTGATTCTATACAGTCAGAAAGAACCTATGTTTACCAGCTATATCTGTTTGTCTCCGGTAAGTACTCAGGCAAACGATTTTAAATATAATACTCAATCCAGCCTTTATGTCGCGTACGGAGATGAAGAATTGGTTTTTCCTTTCGGAATCAATTTAGAAGATCTGAGCAAAAAAATGCAAAAATATAAAGGGGATGGTGTATTTGTACAACCTTATGAAGGGGGACATGAAAGGGGAAAATGGTTATTTTTTTTCTGTAGTACCCTGACAGAATTGCTTTGATACATATCAGCTGAGAAGGTACAGGGTGATTTTTTATTGGAAACTTTGCTCTGCTTGTATTAGGATCGGAGATCAAAATAAAATAAAGGGGAAAGAACAACTCAGCTGTGGGGAATTCTTCGGAATAAAATTATAAACTTTGTTTCGGAGGCTTCAAAATGCGGCTTGTTAAGAGAGGCATTCACTATAATTCTTATCTGATTTTAAAAAGAGAAAAAAACCTTTTTAGAACATTATAAATAAATAGTTATAAAAGATTCAGGTATGGTATGAGAACTTCCCTTATTATTCCGGTAGGTCTGATATTTTAGGAGTAGCTAAAAGTTTTCAATCCCTGTTTCGTAATAAAATGTCCGGGAAACCCGATGTATAGGCAGAATTTGGATGCAGAAATGTTAAATATCCATTGATTTGAGGAGAATTCTTTTATGGCTATTGCTTTTTTGAAGGGTTTATTTTAATTTTGAATGTCATGAAATACAGAGAGGAACATAGAATCGCAGGAATATTGTTTATTCAGGGACAATATGGGATGGTTATAGCCTCTCCTGATGCATTCGTGACTCTTACTACAACGACAACCCCTTTGGGGGTATAATCTGTCATATAGCCAATATTATATTATTCCGATCCAGGTACCGGAAGTTGGCATCCGGAAATTTTTATTATTTCTCCATTGTAAATTCAGAAGTTTAAGGTAAAAAGCCGTCTGTAGGAATCAGTATAGTTGTGGTTTTACCGGTTTTATAAAATGTTTAATTTTAATTTAATTATTATGATTATTGTCTATAAATATAAAGGTGCAGTTATGCAAGATCCGGAAGGATTGGTTGCTGTTAAAAATAGAATTCAGGAAAATAGGCCCTGTATCGTAGTTGTTTCTGCTTTAAAAGGGGTTATGCCCCGTTTGCGGGCTTTGTATTCTCAAAGTTTAAAGAAAGGTTCCGGTTTTGAGGAAGAGTTTGCCGGACTTAGAAAGCTGCATACTGATGTGGCAATGTCTTTACTGGCCGGAAATCGGTTGAAAGAATATCAGGAAGAGATGGAGTCGCATTTGGTGGAATTATATGAAATTTTGCATCATGTGGCTCCCGTAAAAGAGGCTTCTTTAGCGATGAAGGATTATATTTTAGCTAAAGGGGATATTTTAGCTTCTTTATTGTTTAGTAAATTATTCGGAAAAGCGCTTTGGAAAGATTCCCGGAGTTTTATTGTGACCAATAGTAATTTCGGGGCTCCTGAAATAGAGTGGGAAGAGAGCTGTCAGGCTGTTCGCCGGGAGTTCGGACAGTTGGAAGGAGTGGCTGTTGTACCGGGATATTGCGGGAAGACTAAAACCGGTTATACCATTTCCCTGGGCCGGGTCGGTTTGTCTCTGACAGCATCTTTAATAGAATCTGCTTTTCAGGAGGGTAGAGTCGTGTAGTCCTCTCCTGGAAAGGAGAGTAGATC
>JAEXFF010000171.1 GCA_023400335.1 Bacteroidota bacterium | reverse complement strand
GGTTACGGCACCACTAAGAATGCCAACCATATCGGATAACGGAATTCCTGTCAAGATATGAAAAAGAACCGTCATAACGGTACCTAATAAGACAACAGCCAAAGCCAGCATATTCAACGTAATCCCCCCTTTCCGGAACGAACCGAAAAAGCCAGGTCCAACCTGCAACCCCAAAGCATATACGAAAATAATCAATCCAAAGCTTTCCGCATAATTCAACATCTGGGGATTAATACTCAATCCCCAATGACCGGCCAAAATTCCGATAAAAAATACGAAAGTTACGCCCAGCGAAATACCCAGAATTCTTACCTTCCCCAATACCAATCCGACAGCCGTAATCAGAGAAACGACAACTACTGCCTGTATCACTGAATGGTCTATAAAAAGCTCTTTTAACCAATCCATTTTTCTACGATAAAAACGAGGCAAAGGTAGTACTTTAAAACAGAGCAGACAAATCCCTTACTGTTTTCCCTATCAGACACCTAAACTTTCTGTTTACTGCCCGCTTAAATTACAAAGCGTTAAAAAGTGTTGGCATTTAATAAGTTCCATCGGAATTAAAACTATTTTTCTTATTTTTGTATTCGTAAAAATTGAGCCTATGAATTTTAGAAAATTATTCCTATTTATTCTTTTATCAGTTTCTCTGTTTTTTACGTCTTGTTCTTTCCGGCATATTCCGGAAGCTCCTTTCTCCACTCAGTTGCATGCCTTTTCCACTGAAGGAATGCTGATCCCTTCTCCCCTGGCTTATTCCGATTATTTACCCAAGCCAGCAGAATTTATCGCTCCGGCTCCTCAAATTACGGATATTTTCAATGGGGAAGAAAGGTATCTGGTAAGGGCAAAAACAGAAAATCTATTCGATAAATGCAAAGAATTATGGATAGATTTCGGACAGATTGCAGAAAATTCTTTTGTTTTTCCTCTCCCCAATGCCCGTATTTTATCTCAGTATGGAAGACGGCATAACCGTCCGCATACCGGTATAGATATTAAAACTTTTGCCAACGACACGATCCGGGCTGCTTTTGATGGCATCGTCCGGATTGCCGGACGCACGAGAGGCTACGGAAATGTCGTGGTGATCAGGCATTATAACGGACTGGAAACCGTTTACGGACACAACTCAAAATTTTTAGTAAAAGCAGGGGATAAGGTAAATGCAGGAGACCCGATCTCTTTGGAAGGACGCACAGGGCGTGCCACAACAGAACATTTACATTTTGAAACCCGCATCAACGGACAGCCTTTCGATCCCAGTCTGATTATCGATTTCGTAGAACAAAAATTACACAATAAATGTCTCGTATTTACTCCCGATGAAAAAGGAAAAATTCATATCGATAAATATCATAAAATGTATGAATAATCCCATTCTTCCTCTATACAGCAGATTCCTTGCCTTCATCCACTTTTCCCGGATGTATAACTAACAAAGAAGGCAGGGAAGAAAACAAATCAGCATTTGAAGCGATATGCACACAAGTGTCATAACTCAGAATAGCCAGATGACTTACTCCCTGTATACCTTCATTATTTCGTAAAGATCCATCCGGAATTAAATTATCGGGATACTGGCTGTATAACTGATCCAAATGACTCTGCAAAGAAATATTTCCTGCAATTTCTTCCCTATAAACAACCCGGATATTTACCCCCTTTGCTAAAAGGACAACGATATATTCTGCAAGGAACAAATCTTCCCCACTTCCGATAATCCAATAAATATGTTCTGGACGATAAAAATGACGATTTACAAATATTGCAACAGGACAGTCCACCTCCCGCATCATCTTTTCTATTTTTTCCCGGTGAAGGATTCCCGGCAAAGCATAAGTTCTCCGGCTAAGCATCCGGAAAAAACGATACAGGACAGGTAAACGCTGCTCCGTCAAACGTTCTGCATATTCCCGCATAAATTGCTGGCCAGCTCCGACAAACAGGAAACGGACTTTTTCCTTCCCGGCCATACGGGCGATTTCGTATATTAATTTATCCGTAACCTTATAACGCTCCGTAAGCTTTATTCCCAACCGCTCAGCTTCCTCCCGGACCGGCTGAAAACTTTTACAGGCATATTCTTCTGCCTTAACCGGATTAACATCCGCCCCTAAAGTAAAATGAGCAGCGATCAGTTCTGTATCTTTCAACTGTTCTCCCAGGAAAAAATGGATGACAGAAAGCAATACTTTCCCGCTTTCGGGCTTTCCGAAAGAAAGAAGGATTTTATTTTTTAAATCCACCAGGCCTTCTTTTACATGGAAAATTTTCTCAAAGAAAACCAATAAAGGAGTGGTCATAAAAGTCGTAATCAAAGCCATCAATATAAGAATGACAAAAATAGAAGGCGGCAATACCCCCATTTCATAACCGATGTTTAAAGCTATCAATTCCATTAACCCCCTTGTATTCATCAAAGTGCCAATGATGAAACTGTCCTTCCAGCTTTCGCCTACCAATCGGGAAGCAATGGCACATCCTCCCAGTTTCCCGACAATAGCCATACCTACAAATAAAGCGCATACGCCCCATAATTCCGGACTATCCAGTAAACCGATCTCAGTACGCAGTCCTGTAAAAGCAAAAAATAAAGGCAGAAAAAATACCAAAGCGACATCTTCTACCTTTTCCATCATCACTTTCCGGAAGCCAATATTGGAAGGCATAATAACACCGGCAATAAAAGCACCGAACAAGGCATGAATTCCGATAATCTCTGTAGTTACAGCTGATAATACCAATACTATAAATATAAATGCCACAAAAGTCTTATTGATAACCTCACTGGTAGCATATACGTTTCCTATTTTTTTCAAAAAAGGCCGTACGACCAGGAACATAAGCAGGATATAAGCCAGCGTCAAGGCTACAGTATAAAGAGCACTTACAAAAGTTCCGGCCTTGGCAATCGCAATGACCACGGCCAATAAACACCAGGCTGTTACATCATCATTTGCAGCCGATGCGATAGACAATATTCCAATGTGTTTTTTGGTTAATCCTCTTTCCTGCACAATTCTGGCCAATACGGGAAAAGCCGTAATACTCATTGAAATACCAATAAAAAGAGCAAAAGGTAAAAAGGCTGCATGAGTCATGGCATACTTTTCATACACCCAAAAGGAGGTGACAACACCCAGGAAAAAAGGCAGAACGATCCCGGCATGACTGATTACCAGGGTTTCATTCATCTTGTTCTTCAGGACTCCGAAATCCAATTCCATGCCGATCACAAACATAAACAAGACCAAGCCGATCTGACTCAACAGATTCAAATTCATCAAAGATGCCGGAGGGAAAAGTACTTCAAAAAAGTTTGGGAAAAAATACCCCAATAAAGAAGGTCCCAGTACGACTCCGGCGATAATTTCTCCCATAACTCCAGGCTGGCCGATATAACTGAAAAGCCAGGAAAAAATACGTACCGTCGCCAATATTACAATAATCTGAAACAAAAGTACAGCTAAAGGGCTTGTCAAATTATCAGCAACAATACTCTGGAATAATTCAAAAGCCCTGCCTTCCTGCTGCACAATATGAGCTGCTCCCAATTCTGCAAAGCGTTCTCCTCTATGTAATGCCGCATAAATTAAAAGCCCGAACAGCAGGAGCATCAATATATAAATCAGGTAATTTTTTCTCGATTTTTGCATCGGAAATTTTCTAACAATTTCCTACGAAAATAAAGTTTTATAACTAATTGAATATTTTTATATTTTACTTATTTTGATTTACCCAATCAATAACCTGTTGCATTTCTGCTGAAGTCACCTGACCTGCTTTAAAAAAACGGATAATCCGGTCTTTATCCACAGCTATTACACAGGAAGCATTGTTCACATTGCCTAAATTCCATCCCCTGCTTAAATTATTGTTGGGGTCGAAATAGACCTGTGCATCCGTCCCTTTTATCCGTTTCCGTGCCATACGCTTAATCATCCCGTTGGGGAGTAAAGGAGCTGCTGCCATGTTTACTACTCCATAGGACTCAATCTTCGAACTATTCATCGGATGAGCTTTAAAATAATCCTGTAAATCTTCATTCTGACCAGCATGACTGGGATCCTGATAGAATATCAATAAAGCTTCTTTACCCAACATAGGCAAATTGATCGTGTCATTTTTGACATTCAGAACTTTTACTTCCCCAACTTTCTCTCCGACCTGTGCCCAAGCTATCTTTCCCGATAACCCTAAAGCCACTAAAAGAATCAAAAAATACCGCATATCTTTTTATTATTAAGTTTTATAACGAAAAATATACGGCAAAGCCACCTTTACAGTTACACTCTTTAAAGAGATAAAAATAAAACTCAACACTTACAAGTCTCGTATGAATCCATAAAATACAAACATGAAATCACGAGAGCTTATAGGTAATCTAATGGTATTGGCCACTATACTTATTTATAGTTTCAATACAAATTTTATGAAAGTACTTATGCCGGAATGGATTGGTCCTCAGGGCCTAGTTCTGGCCCGTTGCCTGATGTGTGCCATCGGCTTCTGGATTATCGGACTATTTCTTCCCCACACCCCTGAAAACAACCCCGGACGCCGCGACATCGGCATGATGATGTTAGGGGGCGTCCTCGGTATTGGAGCAAATCTGTTATTGTATATTTCCGGACTGAATATCACCGGACCAGTAGATAGTTTCGTCATCCGGACCCTTCAGCCGATTATGGTCCTGTTACTGGCAGTACTGATTTTGCATGTAAAATTTACAAAATATAAAATGATCGGGATTATTCTTGGCCTGGGAGGCGCTCTTTACGTGTCTATAATGCCTCATAACGGACCGGTAAAAGACTCTTTTTTAGGTGATATCATGATTTTCGCTTCTACTGTATCCAAATCCCTTTTTTTAGTACTGATCAAACCCTATACACAAAAGTATAACGCATTCGTCGTTATGAAATGGATGGGAGTAGCAGCACTCATAGTTACCTTCCCCTTCGGCATCCGGCAACTTTTACAAGCTCCGCTTTTCAGTACGACCACCCCTTTACACATTTGGATGGAATTCGGGTTTATCCTGATCGTAACTACCATGGGAGCTTATTACCTGTCAGTAAAAGCCTTGAATTACATTACTCCTTTCGTAGAAAGCGCTTATATCTATTTGCTCCCCATAACCGGAGCTATCGTAACCATACTGATGGGACTACAGAAATTTTCCTGGCACGATCCCGTTGCACTCGCACTCATTGTACTCGGTTTTATTTTTATCAACAAAAAAGCACATCCTTCAACCACCATAACGCCTTTGGGAACTAAAAAATAAAAAATGAATATCCGGAAAATTCTTTCTTTGGATGCTGAACCGGACAAAAATTTGCCTGACAACCGATTGCTTACAGGATACTCATTAACAATCTGATTCCGTTAATCAGCGAAGTACTCCTCCAAAGAAAAAATTTTCCGGATATTCATCTACTATAAAATTACACAAAAGGGCACGTCCCTACAGTGTAACTCCGATAATACCCCTTTCAGAAGATTCAATAAAATCGAGCATATATGCCAGTTCGGGTCCGATTTCAAGCAGTTCTCTGATCCGGTGAAGGGCATTTTCCAAACTGGTACCACACTGGTAAATCTGGCGGTAAGCCTTAGCAATATCATCGATTAAAGTTTCAGAAAAATGACCTTCCCTGGCCAAAATTAACGCATTAATTCCGTAATAGGTAATCGGGTTGTGAGCTGCTACAATATAAGGAGGCACATCTCTGTTTGCCCGGCAGCCGTCCCGCACCAACGACCAACTTCCCACCCGGCAGCCGTGTTTTATGATCACTCCGCTTCCTAAAATGGCCATATCGTCAATAATGCAATTTCCGGCCGTCTTTGCCCCGTTTCCCAGCACACAATTATTTCCCAGATGAGTATCATGAGCCAGATGTACTCCTTCCAGCAGGAAATTCCCGTCTCCCACTATCGTACAATCAGTAGTGTCGGTCCCCCGGTTGATAATTACTTTTTCCCGTATTGTATTATGATTTCCGATTTTCAATATTGTATCTTCTCCTTTAAATTTAAAATCCTGAGGAGTCGCTCCGATTATAGCTCCCTGATAAACAAGATTATCTGTCCCCATACGCGTACCACTCAGAACACTGGCGTACGGCATAACTGTACAATTATCGCCGATTTCTACGTTTTTGTCGATATAGGCGAAAGGATGAATCGTAACATTATTACCGATTTTAGCTCCTTTATCTATATAAGCTAATGGACTAATCATAATTTCAGATATTAAAGTTTAATTATTTTACTCCTCCCCCCAATGCATGGTACAGGTTGACAACCGCCTGTATCCGCTGGAATTCATCGGAAATTCCGGACAATTGGGCACTTAACAGAGATTGTTGAGCCGTCAGGACTTCCAGATAAGTAGAAGTTCCTAAAGTTAACAATTCCTGAGTATATTCCACAGATTTCTTTAAAGATTCGATCTGTTTTTCCCGCTGTACAATCTTATCCTCCGCCGTTTGAAAAAGATTCAAGGCATTGCTTACCTCACTTCCGGCATTCAGTATAGCTTGTTCAAAACTCAATAAAGCCTCTTCCTGCTGTGCCTTTGCAATTTTTAAACGGGCAATATTAGCTCCCCGGTAAAAAAGAGGCTGAGTAAGGGAACCGATCACAGAAGCAATCATTTTTCCCGGATTCAAAATTACACTTCCGGCTTGGTTGGTCCAGCCATACGTCCCGCTGAGGGTAATCTGGGGATAAAAAGCTGCCCGGGCCTCATTCGCATTGTAATAGGTCCCTGCCAATGCCATCTCCGCAGCTTTTACATCCGGCCGATTCGCCAGCAACTGAATAGGTACTCCGGCCTGCAATACCGTAGGTAATTGCTGATGATCCATTTGCCCCCTCTTAATCTTTTGAGGAGCTTGTCTTAACAACAAAGACAACGAATTTTCTGTTTCCCGGATTTGATTTTTCAAATCAGCTATAGAAGCCAATACCATATAATAATTGGCTTCACTCTGTACTACTCCAGCTTCATTCACCATAGCAGCCTCTTTCATAGCTCTCATGGTTTCCACGTTTTTCTTCCACAGCACAGAAGTTTCTTCCGTTATAGCCAGCTGTTTATCCAGCATAAGTAACAGATAATAATAATTGGCTATAGCTGCGATGACCTGAGTCTGAACAGCCTGCTGATAAGCTTCACTCTGTAGCAAAGCAGCCTTTGCAGCTCTTTTGGTATTCAATATTTTACCGAAAAGATCGATTTCCCAACTACCTGCTACAGGTAACGACCAGCTCCAGGATCCATGCGAATGATCAAAACTGCTGTCCCCTCCCTGCGGAGCCAAAGCCAAAGAAGGCAGATAAGACAAACGGGAAGTCATCAAACTGGCCTCCGCTTCTTTCACCCTCAGTAAAGCCGTCTGTAAATCCATATTCCTTTCCAACCCCAACCGAATCAAAGCCTGCAGATCGGGATCGGTAAACACTTGCTCCCAGGGAAGATTGGCCATATTCGAGGTATCGGAAACCAATGTATCCGTAGCAGAAACGGGATCCCTGAATAATCCTTGCGTATCTACTTCCGGCCGGCTGTACTGTTTATATATATGGCAACTACTCAACAGCAATGCCATACACAGCGGATATAATATGATTTTTATCTTCATTTTATTTATTATTTCGTATACTGTTCAATCTCAGATTCTATTTCCGTATTATCCGTATCATGCCATTCCATTGGCTTGAATTTTTCTTGCAGGTATTCAAAAGCAACAAACAAAGCAGGCACAATAAATATCTGGCAAATCATACCGATAAGCATACCTCCGATTGATCCCGTACCCAAGGTACTATTTCCGTTGGCCCCAACGCCATGGGCGAACATCAAAGGAAGTAAACCGATAATCATAGCAAAAGAGGTCATCAAAATAGGACGCAAACGGGCAGACGCGCCGGATATGGCAGCATCTTTGATACTCATGCCGGTCTTTCTCCTGTCCAATGCAAATTCTGTAATCAAAATGGCATTCTTCGCCAACAAACCGATCAACATAATCAAAGCAATCTGCATATAAATATTATTCTCGACACCCATCATCTGTGCAAAAATAAAACTTCCCATCAAACCTGAAGGCACGGAAAGAATTACGACCAAAGGCAACAGGTAACTTTCATACTGGGCACTCAGTAAGAGGTATACAAACACCAGACAAAGAGCAAAAATCATAGCTGTCGTACCGCCGCTGCTCCCCTGCTCTTCGCGGGTCATACCTGAAAATTCGTAGCCGTATCCGGTAGGCAGTTCTGCTGCAGCGACTTCTTCTATGGCTTTAATCGCCTGCCCTGAGCTATAACTATCCGCTGTAGAACCGTTTACACTCATAGAAGTAAACATATTAAAACGCTTGATATTATCCGGGCCATATACTTTTTTCAACGTCATAAACTGAGTGATAGGAGCCATTTCATTCCCATTTCTCACTTTTATTCCCTGTAAGGATTCCGGACTAATCCGATATTTCGGATCAGCCTGTATCATTACCCGATAAAGCTTTCCAAAACGGTTAAAGTTAGAAGCATAAATACCGCCATAATAGCCTTGCAAAGTCGTCAATATATCATTCGGACTGATGCCTGCCTGTTTACATTTCGCGGCATCAATTTCTATCATGTATTGCGGGAACGTCGGATTGAAAGATGTCTGAGCAGTAGCTATTTCCGGCCTTTCCCTCAACTTCGCTAAAAAGTTTTGTGCCACTTCGTAGAATTTATCCAGATCCCCTCCTGTTTTATCCTGCAGGTTCAATTCATAACCATTCGTAACACTATATCCGGGAATCATCGGGGGCGCGAATAACAATACCCGGGCATCCTTGATAGCCGTTTTAGCCTGCATGTAAAGGGAACCGATAATCGTATTCAGATCCTGTCCTTTCTTCCGCTCCGACCAATCTTTCAGTTTCACAATAATGGTTCCGTAGGAATTACCCTGTCCGGCCAGAAAACTGTACCCCGTTACCTGGGTCCGGTTTGCCACAGCCGGATTCGCTGCCACCAAACTGTCCACCTGCTGCATCACGTACTGGGTTCTCTCTTGCGAAGTCCCGGGAGCCATATCCACCACAACGAATAAAGTTCCGGTATCTTCGTTCGGTACCAGTCCCGTAGGCGTAATATTCATTAAAAGAACCAATAAAATGACCGTTGCGACCACAATGCCAAAAGCCAATATTTTCCGGTGTATAAAAAACAAAATACTCTTCTCGTATTTCTTTAACAACCTATCGTAGGCAACGTTAAAAGCGATATGAAAACGCTCAATCCAGGACGTTTTTTTCTTCTTCTCTCCTTTCTGATGATGCGGCTTCAGGAAAATGGCACACAAGGCCGGACTTAAAGTCAAAGCATTAACAGCAGACAATCCGATAGCAATTGCCATTGTCAAACCGAACTGACGGTAAAATGTACCAGAAGTTCCTCCCATAAAACTTACCGGAATAAAAACAGCCATCATCACCAGAGTGATAGACACAATGGCACCTCCCAATTCACTCATCGCATCGATAGAAGCTAAACGAGCCGACTTATATCCCTGATCCAACTTAGCATGTACCCCTTCCACGACCACAATGGCATCGTCCACCACAATGGCAATAGCCAAAACCATAGCACACAATGTCAGCAAATTGACACTAAACCCAATCAGATACAAACCGAAAAACGTACCGATCAAAGCGACAGGAATAGCTATTGCCGGAATCAAAGTTGAACGGAAATCCTGCAAAAATATATATACAACCAAAAATACCAGGATAAATGCCTCTATTAAGGTCTTCAGCACTTCGTGTATAGATGCAAATAAAAAATCATTGGCATTGATAAGGGTGGCAATTTTAACACCAGAAGGTAAATCCTTTTCAATTTTATTCAAATAATCACTAATATCACTGATAATTTCAGTTGCATTCGAACCTGCCGTCTGGAATATAATAGCCGTTACTCCCGCATGCCCGTTTACTTTATTGTCAAATCCGTAGGTTAATCGTCCCAACTCTATATCGGCTACATCTTTTAACCGTAAAATTTCACCATCAGCCGTCGCCCGGATTACAATATTCTCAAATTCCTCTACCGTTTGCAGACGGCCTTTATACCGCATAATATACTGAAACGACTGGTCACCCCTTTCTCCGAATTGCCCCGGAGCAGCTTCGATATTCTGCTCTGCTAAAGCAACCGTCACATCTCCCGGCATCAGCTTATACTGAGCCATCACATCCGGTTTTAACCAGATACGCATGGAATAATCCGTTCCAAAAACCATTACATCCCCTACCCCCGGAATACGCTTAATCTCCGGAACGGTATTAATGTTCAGGTAATTTTCCAGGAAATTAACATCATATTTATCATCGGAACTATAAAAAGAAAAACCCATCAGCATACTTGTCTGCCGTTTCTGGGTAATTACTCCTACCTGCGTCACCTCTGAAGGAAGATATCCCTGAGCCTTTGCCACGCGGTTCTGCACATTTACGGCTGCCATATCAGGGTCCGTACCCTGTTTAAAATACACTTCTATGGAGGCATCTCCGGTATTCGTTGCCGTAGAAGTCATATACATCATATCCTCTACACCGTTGATTTGTTCTTCCAGGGGTGCGATCACACTGTTCAGAACCGTCTGAGCATTTGCTCCCGTATAAGTGGTATTCACACGTATGGTCGGAGGAGCTATATCCGGATATTGGGATACGGGCAAAGACACTAAACCCAATAAGCCCAAAATAACGATTAGAATAGAAATAACCGTCGAAAGTACCGGACGGTTTATAAATTTATCTAATTTCATTTTTCTTTTCTTTTTAACACGAATTATTTTTTATCAGCCTCCCCTTTTGTTTGAGTCATTGAGCTGATTTTAGCTGCCGATTCCTGCGGGGTAATCGGCCTGATCCGGGTTCCGTCTCTCAAAGAACTTACCCCTTCAACCACAACGCGGTCACCGGGATGTAAACCGGAAGTAACGACATAATTCTTCCCGTCATCCAAATTAAATATTTGTATTTCTGTATTCTTTATGGTAGAATCAGCTTGCAATACATATACAAATTTCTTATCCTGCAATTCATAAGAAGCTTTTTGAGGGATTAAAAGAGCGTCATTTATTACAGAAGGCATCCGTATTGCCCCTGTTCCCCCGCTCCTTAACAGATAGCGGGGATTATGAAAAGCTGCCCTCACACTTACAGCTCCGGTAGTCTGGTCGATAACCCCGCTGATTGTTTCAATCTTTCCCTTCTCCGGATAAAGCGAACCATCTGCCAGTACCAGCTCAACCTCAGGCAATTTTTGCAATATTTCCTTAGAAGAACCGTCCTGCCGAATCAAATCCAGAAGTTGTTTCTCCGTCATAGAAAAATAAACATACATTTCCGAAATATCTGAAACAGTAGTCAGGGGAGTTGCAATAGTAGGCCCTACCAATGCCCCCACCCGGAAAGGGATAGTCCCGACCACTCCGTCCGAAGGACTTTCAACTTTTGTATAAGAAAGATTTTTCTCAGCATTTACCAACTGGGCCTCCGCCTGCGCCAAAGCAGCCTTCTGAGAAGCCAACGTATTTTCAGCCATTTGTAAGTCGTACTGACTGATAATATTCTTTTTTGCCAATTCCCGTTTATTGTCAGCAGTCAGCTGAGCCGTCGCCACATTTGATTTGGCAACATTCACAGCCGCCCGGGCAACATTCACAGCCTCCTCATATTGCACAGGATCAATCATAAATAAAGCCTGTCCTTTACGAACGGTAGCCCCTTCATCCACACATAATTTAGTAATAAAACCACTCACATTGGGACGAATTTCTACATCCTGCCTTCCCCGTATCGTTGCGGGATAAGAAGTACTCAAAACGACAGATTGAGGGTCCAAAGTAATGACAGCATATTCCGCTGCCCCTCCCTGACCTGTTTGCTGTTTTGAACTACAAGCAAAAAGCGTCACACCTAATGCAACAATAAACAACTTGTGAAACTGCATCATCATTAGTTTTTGAATTTTCATATTATTTTAATTGAGATATCCGGAAGTTTAAATTTTAAAAAAAGTTCAAAATTTATAGGCGAACCTATGCAAAATTCATGCAAAACTACAATGATTTATGTTTATAATTCTAATAATTATTGAAAAAATTTAATCCAAAATCATTTTTTTTAGAAATAAATCTGATTTTAGTTTAAAATGAAAAAATCATTTTTCTTTCTGTACTTACATTTTCCCTCATCCGACATCTTTTTTTCAACAAATATTCTCTACCCATTTGTCTTCTTTTTCTTCTGCATTCCCTTTCTCCTTTTCACTTATTTGGTTTTCCGAATTTACTTTTCCTTTTTTTATAAACAGAGGCATGAAATTCCTATCTTTGACCTTCGATAAAAAATCTGGACATGGGTAATAAAAACACACTTTTCCACCTATTAGCCGCCTTTACCATTATTATCTGGGGGATTACACTGATTTCCACTAAAATCTTAATTTTAAACGGCCTGAGTCCGGCAGGCATTATGCTTTACCGCTTTGTAATCGCTTATGCTGTACTCTGGTTGTTTTATCCTCATTTACCCCGAGTAAAGAATATAAAAGACGAAGGGATATTTTTTGCTGCCGGATTTTTCGGGGGGACGGTATATTTCCTTACAGAAAATACAGCTGTCGGAATGACCAACACCTCCAACGTCGCTTTGATCGTCACTACAGCTCCCTTACTTACGGCTTTTATAGCAAATTTCACTTTGAAGAATGAACCTTTAAAACGAAATACGCTGACAGGATCCCTCATTGCCCTGGGAGGTGTTTTCCTGATTGTTTTCAATGGTAATTTTATTCTTCAACTGAATCCGGCCGGAGATCTGTTATCATTTTTCTCGGCCCTGTCGTGGGCAGTATACTCTATCCTTATAAAAAAAATCAGTCATAAATACCCTGTCTTATTTACAACCCGGCGGGTCTTCTTTTACAGTATCCTCACCCTTTTACCCTGGTTTTGTTACGAACCTTTCCCCCGGGATTTTTCTGTCCTGCTCCGGAAAGAAGTCCTGTTCAACCTGCTTTTCCTGAGTATAATTGCCTCTTCCCTCTGTTTCTACATCTGGAATATCATCATTAAAAATTTAGGAGCCGTACGTACGAATAATTACATTTATTTTATCAGTATTGTTACGATGGTTGTCTCCTGGCTGGTGCTGGATGAAACAATCACCGCTTACGCCATCCTGGGTGCAATACTTATACTTTCCGGGGTATATCTGGCCGAACATTCCCCGAATCAGATAAAATGATAAAATTTAACATATTTTCAAATGGGCGGTTCTATTTCCGCAAAATTTATTCACAAATTATATTTAATTTTGCTAGGTATTCGATAATGCCCATTAAAATTACTTTTTCAACCGACTAAAAGTATAATTTATGTTCTTTACTACAGAAAATATTCTACTTATTGGTTCTATTCTTTTATTTGTCAGTCTTATCGTTGGAAAAACCGGCTATCGGTTTGGAGTACCTGCTTTGTTGTTGTTTCTCCTGGTTGGAATGTTATTCGGAAGCGATGGTTTAGGTATACAGTTCAATAGCCCGCAACAAGCTCAATTTATTGGTATGATCGCCCTGAGTATTATTTTGTTTTCCGGTGGAATGGATACTAAAATGACAGAAATCCGGCCTGTATTAGGAGAAGGTGTCGTATTAGCTACAGCGGGAGTTTTTATGACCGCTTTAGTAACAGGTGGATTTGTGTACTGGATTTCCGGAATAACCGGACAACATATAGCGCTCACGCTGGTAGAAGCCCTTTTGTTGGCTTCCGTAATGTCTTCTACCGATTCTGCCTCCGTTTTTTCCATCCTCCGCTCTAAAAATCTGCATTTGAAACATAACCTGCGTCCGATGCTGGAATTGGAAAGCGGAAGTAACGACCCGATGGCTTATTTACTAACAATCCTTTTTATCCAAATGGTACAGGCAGAGAATATGAGTATCGGTTCTCTGGCATTAGAGCTTATTATTCAACTGGGTATGGGAGCCCTTTGCGGTTATTTTCTGGGACGTCTAGCCGTTCTGACCCTGAATAAAATCAATATTCAATACGAGTCCCTTTATCCTGTCTTACTGCTTGCTTTGGTTTTTTTCGTTTTCTCGTTTACCAATTTACTCCGGGGAAACGGCTATCTGGCAGTCTATATTGCAGGAGTTATTGTAGGAAACCGTCCTTTTATTCACAAAAAAAGTGTTACTTCATTCTTCGATGGTTTTGCCTGGTTATGTCAGATCATTATGTTCCTTACCCTTGGACTGCTGGTAAATCCTCATGAATTACTCGAAGTAGCAAGTCTGGGGTTGCTGGTAGGAGTATTCCTGATCCTGATAGCCCGTCCCGTCAGTGTCTTCCTCTGACTTTTACCTTTCCGGAAATTACCGATAAAAGGACGGATTTTTGTTTCCTGGGTAGGTTTGAGGGGAGCTGTTCCCATTATTTTTGCCACTTATCCCCAGATTGCAGGAGTTCCGCATGCCGACCTGATATTCAATGTTGTATTTTTTATTACCATACTTTCTCTGATTGTTCAGGGAATGAGTATTCCCTGGGTGGCAAACCGGCTACATTTGGCAATGCCGGAACCTAAAACCGGAAATACCTTCGGAGTCGAATTGCCCGAAAG
>JAEXFF010000168.1 GCA_023400335.1 Bacteroidota bacterium | reverse complement strand
TATCTATACGGCCCAAGATGAAAATAGTATCTGGACAATGATGTCTCAGGTACTTGAAGCCTTATTACTCGCTCTCAAGAATAAAGGCAAGAAAAAGAGATCAGAAGACTTCTTCCGGAGCTTCACGTCTTGCCCGATAAGAGTATATGAGAAAGATTCAAAAGTCATAACGAGTTGATACAATATATGTATCAACTCGTTATGACTTTGATCAGCTAATTACGACCTCTTATTTATGTCGGGGTACCAGGATTCGAACCTGGGACCCCCTGCTCCCAAAGCAGGTGCGCTAACCGGACTGCGCTACACCCCGTTTTGCAATTTCTTTTATTTTTGATTGCGATGCAAAGGTAGGTATTTTTTTTTAACTACCAAATATTTCATTGTTTTTTTTATTTACGTACATTCGCATCAGTTTAGGAGATCATTACAACATGTATACCCCCTTTATCAACTTTTAGAATGAACATATTGCAAACCAATCTGTTATATATCAAATGATAAAACAAAATTTAAATAATAAAAAATATGACAATCGCTTATATACGTACATATTCAAATAAACAACAAACAGAGAGCCAGAAAAACGCAATCGAACAATTTGCAAAAGCAAAAAAATTGAGATTGACAAATGGTTGAAAGATGCTAAAAATTCTTCCAAAGAGAAAAACCGACTCGAAGACGTAATAAAAAATTTACAAGAAGGCGATATTCTTATCGTCGCCGATGTCACTCGACTCAGCAGGAAACTAATGGAGATAATGCATTTGATTTTGTTGTGTATTGAAAAGAAAGTGGCACTTTACTGTATCAAGGAAGGTTATTCATTTGAAGATAACGTGAACAGCAAGACGTTGGCATTTACATTTGGGCTTGTTTCTGAGATTGAAAGCAAACTTATTTCTGCCCGTACGAAAGAAGCATTGACAGCCAGTAAAAACAAAGGAACAAAATTAGGACGTCCTTTGGGAAGCCCCAAAACCGAATTTCTCCTTTCCCAGAAAAGCCAGATCGAAAGAGAATTGAAAGAAGAAAATGCAACATATGCCGAATTAGCCGATTATTATAAGGTTTCTTTAAGCGGTTTCAAGCGCTTCATTCGGGAAAATATACCGAACTTACCTTCAAGAAGGAAAAAGAAAAACGATACCGAATAAATATAAAAAGCGGGATTTTTAGATATACTTAAAGATAATTAAAGATAATTACGATTATGTTTAATAAGATTGTTGAATTTCTTTTTTGCGCAGACATAATAAAAACCCCGAAAGTTTTTTGTCTAACTTTCGGGGTTCATTATATGACATATTTTCTTTTATCAAATAAATCTTATCCGATCTATTATTTATTCATTTCTGCTTCAATAGCTTCTAATTCCGGCCCCATGTTCAGATTGTAATAGATACCTCTCAAAGCGATCATGTTGTCCATTTTTTCAGGTTCAGCTTCATGAGCTTTTTTATAATAAGGAAGAGCTTTTTTGAACAAATCTTTTGCCATGCCTAATTCCTCCTGGTATTTCTTACTATCATTAATCATATTGGCTTCGCTTAATTTGTTCACTCCTTGATTGTAATAGATACGACCAATGTTAGAAAGCGCATCTGTCAAATTCGGATCTTTTTCTAAAGCAATCTGGAAATTCTTTTCAGCATTGGCATAATCTTTTAATCCGGTTTCATAAACACGTCCCATTACATTGTAAAGGTTTGCATCATTTGGATTTTTCTGGATTGCAACATTCAACATTTCCAATGCTTTTTCATTTCTATTGGAATAGATGTATGTATTGATCAAGTTATTCAAGAAGAATGCCGAATCTGGAAAAACCTGCATGCCTTCTTCGAATGTTTTTTCCAACATAACAGAATCCTGAGCAGTTCTTGCCTCTCCGTATTCGTAGCAAAGATACTGATAAACATCATATTGACGATAAGGAGTATTTTTAGCACGTTCCAAAGCGGCAATAGCCAATCTGGAATCTTTAGCTAAAGAAGCTGCTGCTGCTGCATAGAACTGAACTGTCATGAATGTAGAGTCTTTTTCCGCAGTCTGAGTCCCTGCGAACATTGGCAGTTCGGATATTTCTACATATTGGTTGAAGAAATCGTATGCTTTTTTATACTCTTGTTTATCGAAATAATATGCACCACCATTGAACAGATATACATGGTTTGCGCTCAAGATACTTTTGATATCTTTTGTGTATTTAGGTTTCACTTTACCTTTTTCATTAGGCAACTGATCCAGTTCATAGGCTTTCTGAAAATAAGGTAAAATACCATACAAAGCTTCGTACATAACCGGCTCGTTGGGTTGCTGTCCCAGAATTTGTTTAGCTCTTTCAGCATTGAACTGCTGATCTTCGATAAAACCTGCTACATACCAAGTTTTAGCATCGTCTTTAGTTTCCGGATTTTCCAACGCTCCTTTGATCAAGGTTCTGGCTTCTCCGAAATCTGCGTTACTTCCTTTCGCAATACTCTGTGCCTCGTTCACAACTTTTTTCTGTGCGAAAGAGGCAGATGCTGCAACACATAGTGCAACTGTCAATAATACTCGTTTCATTTGTGATAGTGATTTGAGATTAATATTTCTATTTGTTTAAATTATTCCTCAGTTGTTCCTTCTGTATCGTCCGCATTTTCATTGCTTTCGACATCATCAGAAACATCTTCGAAATCGGTATTCTCTATTGGATGTTCATGAATTGCCGCATCTTCTAAAGCTTCACGCTGTGCTTTTTCTTCAGCGATCTCTTCTTCGGTCTGTGACAGCACTTTGCATACAGAGGCGATTTCGTCATTACGTTTTCCTAAATTAATCAGGCGTACCCCTTGTGTTGCACGTCCGATGACATTCAGATCAGATACCTTCATACGGATTGTGATACCGGATTTATTAATGATCATAATATCGTTTTCCTCCGTAACATTCTTGATGGCAACCAGTTTACCGGTCTTTTCCGTAATGTTGATGGTTTTGACACCTTTACCTCCACGATTCGTAATACGATAATCTTCGATATTAGAACGTTTTCCGTAACC
>JAEXFF010000108.1 GCA_023400335.1 Bacteroidota bacterium | reverse complement strand
CCCCTATGGCGTATTTCCAATAATTACTATTTCCGAAATACTTAGCATACTGTAATTTTACCTCCGGATCCGCGTGCATAGCTTCCCGTAAAATAGCTAATTTGACATCCCTCACCTTTACCATTGCCGGATCCGTTACATCAATTTTCTCAGCTACCCCGAAAGAAGGAGTGTAACGGGCCGTCGAGCCGGGATATCCCAATAACATGGCATAATCTCCTTCTTTCAAGCCAGCCACAGATACCGGTAATACATATTTAGGCTGCAGAGGCACATTATTTTTGGAATACTTTGCAGGGTTCCCATCTTTATCTGCATATACGCGGTATAGCGAAAAATCGCATTTGTGTTGCGGCCAGGACCAATTATCCGTATCTCCTCCAAAAGCACCCAGCCTGGCAGAAGGAGCCCCTACCAAACGTACATCCGGATACACTTTATAATAGAAAAGATAATACCGGTCTCCTCTCAACATAGGTACACAGGACAATTCAATACCTTTTTCTTTATACTTTTTCTCCAATTCGGCACTCGCTCTCCGGGAAAAATAGGATTGATGTTCTCCCGGTTTATTATATTTTGCCAGCACTTTACGGTATTCTTCAGTAACATCTTTCACTTTTTGCAAAAACATTACAGTTTTTCCGGGGATCACAATTTCTTCCTCAGCACTCTTTGCCCAAAATCCATTTTTTAAGTAATCGTGTTCCATAGAACTAATGTTCTGGATGTCATCGTAAGCACAATGGTGATTGGTAATCATCAATCCGTTCCGGGAAATGATACTCCCCGTGCAGCTCCCATAATCCAAAGCGACAATGGCATCTTTCAAAGAAGGCCGGGTTTCACTGTAGATTTCTTCCGCAGAAAGCTGAACGCCTTTTTCCTTCATCGTCTGATAGTTGATTTGTTCCATCAAGTTAATCAGCCACATACCCTCATCTGCCAGAACTACGGCAGGGCATCCCAACAACAACAAAACAACTAAATGTTTCAATATACTTTTCATTCCTTCAATTTTACCTTGTTTTTACTCTATTGTTTTTCCCTGCGTTTTAAAAGGCAATTGAGCCTCTTTTTCTTCCACCCGTCCATCCGTATAATGAATAGTCCATTTCGGACTTTGAAGTATTTCCCAGATTTTCCCGTCGTCTAATACCCCTTTTACATAAGTAATCCGAATAACAGGCATATCTCCTTTTAAAGCTGTCTCATAACCTAAAATCCCGTCGTAAGTGGAAATAAAACTGCCGAAATAAGGCAATCTTCTCTGAATTAATGGTTTATCTAGTCCCACATAAGGCATTTCATACACCGCTTTTACGACATCTGTATCATATTTAGCCGCATTTCCTTTAAAAGTGGTTTTCGTTTTAGGAAACATCAGATTCAAAAATTCTGTCCGGCTAATCGTATCTATTTTCGGATCCATAGACACAAATTCGTAATCACATCTTACTTTTTTCTTCACTCCTCCATGTAACAGCATCTCGAATTCATGTGTTTCTACAATTTCCCTCAACTCTTTTTTATCGACCGGTTTATTTGCATCTATAAACAATTTAATCTGAACCGGACAGGCATATTGGGAAATAATCCCGTAATATCCTTCTTTCTGACGGAAAATATTAGACAGGAAGGTAACGTCCATCTTATCAAACAATTTCTCTACCCCAATGGTTATTACCTGTAGTTTTTCCACTTCCGGAGCCGGAACTTTCAGCTTCATTTTCGTGGGGGTAAACATAGCTCTTTCTACTTTCTCCTGAGTTGTTTCTTCCGGGTTATAGTATACCTGAACGGCAAAACGATTGACATAGGTAGTCACCCCGTACACGCCGGGAACCTGTTTCATTTTAGCAGCAAAAGCTTTAGAACTTCCGTAACATTTCACTGTTTTCATGCCGTCCCGTTCAAACATTTCTAATTTTGACCATTTCGCTTCATCCCCCCATTTTTCCGATATTGTAGGTAATTCCCAGCGAGATCCCATCCAGACAGCAAAGAAGAATAAAACAACAGTCAACACAACCGGTAACCAGCGGAACCTGGGATTCCGGTTAATCTGAACAGCCTGATTATGGCAAGAACCTACACATTCGCCGCACAGCATACAATCGACATGTTTGACGGTCTTTAAATGAGCTACATCTATACTCATCGGACAACGTTTGGAACAAAGTCCGCAATTATTACATTTTTCTTCATCTCGGGTTATCCGTAACAAAGGAAACGCCTTACTCTTATAATAGATGATTTCGTATAAATAACAGATAACGGCAGCAGCTCCCAGCATCCAAATCCAATTCATTACCAGACCGGCATACCCAGCAATTGCTGCCAAGGCTACCAAAACAATAAAGGTAAGCGTAAACTTGAAAATATTACTCAACGCTCCCAACGGACAGACATATTTACACCAGAACATTCCGATAAACAAATTCCCCGCGAAAAGAACGAAAACAGAGATTACCGCCATCCAAGCAGTCAGTTCTCCTTTAAAACCGGTAGCAAAAGCGTAATAGGGATCAAAGTTTTTACAAAACAACTCACTGGAAGTGATTGTCATATAAAAAATGACAAACAATAAAATATACTTGATCGCTCTCAATAGTTTATCTCCTACGGAACCTGTTTTCACCACAAATCCGATTTTCATTTTTTTACGCCATTCGTTCATCCATTCCGTGAGCGTCCCCAGAGGACAAACATAACCGCAAAATAACTTACTGAACAACATTACGGCCAGGGCCAGTACAATTCCCATTGTAATCTGTACCACTGACATACTGCAAGCCAATGTATCTGAACTAATAAAAGTTGCTAAAGACTGTAAGCCTCCGAAGGGGCAATAAGCTTCCACATCAGCCGGACTACCTCCCCAAAATACTTTCAGGATAAAACCAGCAATAATTGCAATTACACCCAATTGCAACACATGACGCCACACATTATTTTTTATTTTTTTCATCAGGATAATTAATTAATATGTTTTTATTTTCTTTTTATTGATGCGCACACTGATTTAAAAAGCCAGACCTATAACAGCCTGTATACCTGTCCGTTCTCTACTTTTATATATACCGCTGATTACTTTTAAATAATTTAAGCGGGCGTCTGCATATAAACTCATTCCCTTCTCCTTATTTAAAAAGTATGTATACCTGAAGCGGGCATTCAGCGAAAACTTATCGGATGTCAAAAACTCATATTCCTGCCAAAGCAAATCTTTTCGTTGTTTGTATAAATCAATATCCGGCCGTTCTTCCGGAGATACCCTATTC